>NZ_JBHZEJ010000078.1:0-38344 GCF_042756365.1 Streptomyces sp. NPDC059092 | reverse complement strand
GGCCGGGCCCCGGGCCCCGGCCGGCGGGAGCGGCGGAAAGAGCAGGGTCGGCGGGGACGACGGGAGCGGCGGAGACGGCGGAAGTGGCGGGAGTGGCGGGAGTGGCGGAGACTGCGGAAGTGGCCGAGACGGACGGAGCGGCGGGGGTCCGTGCCGCGGTCGTCCGGCAGAGCCTGCGCATCGCCGCGCTGCACCAGGAGATCATGGCCGCGCATACCGAGGCCCACCAGCGGTTCCTGCGGGTGTCGGCCCTCGCCGTCACCGCGCTGACGGCTGCCGGGCCCGCCCCCGCACGGTGGCCCGGCCTTCCGGCGCCGCGTCCGGCCGCCGCCGGGCCGCTCACCCCCGTACGTCCCGGGCCGCTGCCGGAAACCCCGCCCGGGGCCGTCCGGCCCGTACGTCCGGGGCCGAAGTTCGACCGCGCCCAGTTGGAGCACCTCGCCTCCGGGGAGATCTCCGCGCTGTTCGGCCCCCGGTTCGCCGAGCAGGACGCGTACGCCGTACAGACCCGGATGCCCGAACCGCCCATGCTGTTCGCGGACCGGGTCACCGGTATCGACGCGGTACCGGCGGCGCTCGCCACGCCCGGCCCCGTACGCACCGACGGGATGATCTGGACCGAGACCGATGTGCTGCCCGGCAGTTGGTACCTGGACTCCAACGGGCGTGTTCCGGCAGGGCTGTTGATCGAGGCGGGCCAGGCGGACCTGCTCCTGCTGAGCTGGCTGGGCATCGATCTCCTCAACCGGGGCGAGCGCGCCTACCGGCTGCTCGGCTGCGAGGTGACGTACCACGGCACCCCGCCGCAGGCTGGAGACACCCTGTGCTACGAGATCCACATCGACGGTCACGCGGAGCACGACGGCGTCCGGCTGGCCTTCTTCCACTACGAGTGCTTCGTGGACGGCGAACTACGGCTGAGCATCCGCGAGGGCCAGGCCGGGTTCTTCACCCCGCAGGAGCTGGCCGGCGGTGGCGGTGTGCGGTGGGACCCCGCCGAGCGCCCGCCCGGTGACGACCTGCCGCTCGACCCGCCCGCCGTACGGTGCGAACTGACCCGCTTCGACGCGGAGCGGGTCGCGGCCCTGGCCCAGGGCCGGCCGGCGGACTGCTTCGGGCCCGGCTGGGAGGCGACGGCGGCCCATGTCCGCCCACCGGGGCTCGACGACGGCCGTCTGCGACTGATCGACGAGGTGACCGCGTTCGACCCGGCGGGCGGGCCGTGGGGCCGCGGCTATCTGCGGGCCGAGACCCCGCTGTCGCCGGACGACTGGTTCTTCACGGGGCACTTCAAGAACGACCCCTGCATGCCGGGCACCCTGATGCTCCAGGGCGGTCTCCAGGCGATGGCGTTCTACCTGGCGGCCATGGGCTTCACCGTGGACCGGGACGGCTGGCGCTTCGAGCCGGTCGACGGTCACCCGTGCCGGACGATGTGCCGGGGCCAGGCCACCCCGTCCGGCCGGCGCGTCGTCTACGAGGTGTTCGTGCGCGGTGTCTCGGCCGGCCCGGTGCCCACGCTCCACGCCGATGTACTGGGCTCGGTGGACGGGACGAAGGCGTTCCTGGGCCGCGACGTGGCGCTGCGGCTGGTGCCCGACTGGCCGCTGTCGCACTGGCGGCGCTCGGGCCCGCCCGTCGTGCAGCCCGGCGCCACGCCGGTGCCGCTCCCCCTGCTCGGCGGGCTGGCCGGGCACCGGGAGGAGAAGCCCGTGGCGGTATCGTCCGACGGATTCCCCTTCGGGTACGCCTCGCTGCTGGCGTGCGCCTGGGGCAGACCGAGTGAGGCGTTCGGCGCCGCGTACGAGCCCTTCGACGGCACCCGCAGGGTCGCGCGGCTGCCCGGCCCCCCGTACCACTTCATGAGCCGGGTCGTCTCGGTGGACGGGCCGCAGGGCGGTATGCGGGAGGACAGCGAGGTCGTCGCGGAGTACGACGTACCCGCGCGGGCCTGGTACTTCGAGCAGAGCGGCGGCCGTACGATGCCGTTCGCCGTCCTCATGGAGGTCGCGCTGCAGCCCTGCGGGTGGCTGGCCTCGTACGTGGGCAGCGCGCTGACCACCGGAACGGATCTGCTGTTCCGCAACCTCGACGGGACGGCGACGGTCAGCGGTGAGGTCACCCCGGCGACGGGCACGATCCGCACCCATGCCGTACTGACCCGCGTCTCCCGCGGCGGGGACATGATCGTCGAGTCCTTCCGGGTGAGGTGCACGGCCGACGGCGCGCCGCTGTGCGAACTCTCCACGGTCTTCGGCTACTTCCCGCCGTCGTCCTTCGACCACCAGCCCGGCCTCGCGGTCCCGGCCGAGGACCGGGCCCGGCTCGACGAGCCCTGCGGGCACCCGGTCGATCTGACCGGGCGCCCCGCCCGGTACTTCGCCGGGGAGCCGCGGCTGCCGGGCCCGATGCTGCTGATGCTCGACCGGATCACCGGCTCCTGGCCGGACGGGGGCCGCGCGGGGCTCGGCCGGCTGCGGTCGGAGAAGGACGTGGTCCCGGACGAGTGGTTCTTCCGGGCGCATTTCTTCCAGGACCCGGTGCAGCCGGGGTCGTTGGGCCTGGAGGCCATGTGCCAGCTGCTCCAGTACCACCTGCTCGAACGCGGCGCCGCCGACGGCATCCCGCACCCCCGGTTCGAGCCGGTGCTGCCCGGCCGCGAGACCGCCTGGACGTACCGCGGCCAGATCACCCCGGCCGACCGGCTGATCCGGGTGGACATGGACATCGTCGAGTCCGGTACGGACGCGCGGGGCCCGTACGCGCTGGCTGACGCGTCGCTGTGGGGTGACGACACGTGCATCTACCGGGTGCGCGGACTGGGCATGCGCGTGGTCTCCGACGCCGCTCCCGCGCCCCGGTGATCGCCCGGTGATCGCCCCTCCGAAGCCGGGCGCCCGGGGCCGAACCGCTCACGCGGGGACCGGACCCCTCACGCGGGGACCACACCACGAACCGGCCGCGTTCCCGGTGCTACACCCGGCCGAGGCGGGTGAGCAGTCCCCGGTGCGCCCATCCTGTCCGGCGCAGCCCCGTCCAGACACAGCAGGCGGCGACGGCGAGCGCCGACCCGGTCGCGCCGAGCGCCGACGGGACGGCGTTCATCACGGCGATGCCGATCACCACGGCGACGAATCCGTCGAA
This sequence comes from Streptomyces sp. NPDC059092, assembly GCF_042756365.1. Classification (NCBI taxonomy): domain Bacteria; kingdom Bacillati; phylum Actinomycetota; class Actinomycetes; order Kitasatosporales; family Streptomycetaceae; genus Streptomyces; species Streptomyces sp. NPDC059092. The sequence continues at coordinate 35,200 of NZ_JBHZEJ010000078.1, read as the reverse complement.
CTGCCACGCCACGACGCGCAGCCCGGAGAGATCGCCGAATGGCGTCATGACCGGGAGCAGCAGCTCCAGCGGCAGATGCGACTTCATCTCACGCAGGAACCTGGCAGCGAGCACCAGCGCCAACGACCCCGCGACGAGGAGGAGCGCGTTCCCCAGGCGTCCGCCGTACAGCGACCACCGGGTCATGATCGCTACGCCACCTCCCAGAGACGCTCCGGCCGTGACGGCGACGACGGGCCATGCCAGCGTGCGGGCGAGCGTCCCACCCCACCACTCGCCGAAGAGCGGGGCCAGGGTCAACTCGTCGCGCAGGCCGCGCCACGTCTCGCTCACCCACCCCGATCCCAGGTACACACAGATCGATCCGGCCACCCACCACAGCAACGCCGGGCCGCCTTCCGGTCCGGCCGCCCCGTGGGTCAGCACAGCACCGCCGATCAACAGGAGCGGCACGGCCGCACTGGCGCGACCGGGCGTGCGCAGCGCTCGGATCGCTCCCTGGGCGAGATGGCCGCGAAGGCGCCCGTCCGCGCGGATCAGAGCCGAGGTGAGCCCGCGCGGCTCGGGCCGGTACAGGTCGAGGGCGTGGTGGAGGGTGCCCGTCCAGGCATATGCCTGGGCCTGGGAGGCGCGTGCCGACTCGCGTGCGAGTCGGACGAGATCGACCGTACGGATCGACCGGAAGGCCACCCGTCCGAGGGTCGCGGCCGTGGCCGCCGAGACGCCGGCGACGAGCCACGGACCGGCCCCGCCGTCCGGGGCCATTCGGCTCGCCGCCTCCACCACGAGCGCCGCGGCGCCCGCGGCGGAGGCGAGCGCGAGGTTGTCTCGCACCGCTCGGACCTGGCCCCACAGCCAGGCCACGGCGGCGACGGCACTGAGCCCCACCACGACCGCGAGACCCTGGAGCGCGGTGTCGAGGTGATCGAACAGGTCGGTCGCGAGGTACGCCGTGGCGCACGCCGACAGCAGCGTGGCCGTGCTCGCGTACGCCAGTCGGCGCCGGGCGATCGTGCCGAGGTAGCTCGTCGGGGACATGTCCGTGGACATGAGTACGTGCAGCAGGAAGGGCTGGATCACCAGCGGTCCCCAGAACCGGCCGGCGAGCTGGGCCCCCCAGCACGCGGCCACCGCGAGCGCGCAGAGCAGGGGCGTCGCCCCGGCGAGAGGCGCCACGGAGAGGGGCGCGGGCGAAGTGCTCCGGGCGTGGACGACCGGCACCAGGTAGAAGACGGCGAACAGGGCGACAAGATAGGCGGTGTACGCGCGGCCACGCACCGTGGCACGGTCGCCGCGGCGGGCGTATCGCCGCCGTACGGCGTGGACGCGTTTGGCGGCATCGGGTTCGGGTTCCGCGACGGTGTGCGTGGTCATCCCAACTCCACGCGGCCGTCGCACGCTTCCACCAGAGCGGGCTCGTGGGTGGCGACCAGGAACGACGTGCCCTCAGCGGCCCGCTCGGTGAGCAGTGTGGCCACCAGATCGACGCGGTCGCTGTCGAGGTGCCGCTCGGGCTCGTCGAGCAGTACGACGTCGGCAGGGCGGACCAACGTCAGGGCGAGGCTGAAGAGTTGCAACTGTCCGGACGAGACCTGATGGGGGAACCGCTCACCCAGCGAGGACAGTCCCAACCGCTCGGTGATCCGTTCGGCGCCCTCGGCGGTTTCCGGGGCATTGCCGTACCAGGAGGCGGCGACCAGTGTCACCTGCTCGCGCACCGTCATGTCACGGGCGAGGGGGACCGGTTCGACGAGCGAGGCCACGCGACGTCGGTGCAGAGGCTTCGCCGGGTCGGCGGGTTCGCCCAGCACCGAACACGATCCGGCCGTCAGACGGCGACCGCCCAGGAAGGCACGCAGGAGGGTGGTCTTCCCCGAGCCGTTTCCACCGGTGACACACCAGAACTCGCCCGGCATCACCCTGAACGTCGTGGGCGCGAGCAGCGTGGTGTCGCCCACCATGACCGTCGCGCCGTCTGCCGCGATCGCCGGGACTCCGGTCACTTCTCCTCCAGAACCACAAGCATCGTTCGCGAGCTTGCGCTGTCGTCCTCACCCGCGTGGGACCCGTTGCGCTGCCGGAGCGTCGCCTCCCCGCCCGCGCGGAATGGTTCCGTCCGCGACACGGGACGCGGACCTCCGCCGAATCCCCGTCAGCGGAAGTCCGCCAACCTCCTTGCACGCCCTTCAGGCACCGCGCCGTAATCTTATGATCACCCCATGGTGACGCGTAGGGGGATCTCGGGAGTGAAGCGTCGGGCGCGGACCAGGATCCGTGCCATCGTCAAGAGTGCGCCCACGTCATGGTGGTTGGTACCTGTGGCAGCCGTCGTCATGTCCGGGGCGGCCTGGGCACTCACCGGCCTTTTTGACGGCGGCTGCACGCCCGGTCCGCGTGGGGGCTGTCTCGTCGCCGCCGACCACACCATGCGGGGAACGGTGCTGTTCGTTCTGGTGCTGCCGTGTTACGTCGTGTTGATCAAGGGGCTCTCCAGCGACCGGTGGCTTCCGGCCTGCTGTCTCGTCGCGGGCGGCGCGGCCGGCGGTCTGTACACCCTCGCGCGGGGAACGACGGGGCAGTACGCGACGCTCGCCGCGGTCTTCTTCGCCCTCGCCGTGGCCGCCCCGGCGGCGACCTGGTACCGCCGCACCCGGGCGGCCTCCGGCGCCGTCCGGCGGCCCGGCGCCGGGCGACGCGAGCGGTGACCGGCGCTTCGACGTCTGCCGTACGGTCCCCTCCCGCCTTCCGCGCCGCCTCCCGCACACCGGCTCACGCGGCGAGTCGGCCGCACCCCGGCATCTCCAGTGCCTTCGCGCTGGACGGCGGCCCCGACTCGGCCTGGCCGCTCGGCCGGTAACCGGGCACGCCGACAATAAAACCCTCCTTGACAAAAACTTTTGTCGGTCGGATCCTGGAGCGGTGCTGGATGTCGCTGTGATCGAAGAACCCGCCGCGGCCGAGGCGTCCCTGGACCCGATACGGTCCCGGATCCTCGCCGCCCTCGCCGAGCCCGGCTCGGCCGCCATGCTCGCCACCCGTCTGGGCCTGCCCCGGCAGAAGGCCAACTACCACCTCAAGGAGCTGGAGCGGCACGGACTGGTCGAGCTCGCCGAGGAACGCCGCAAGGGCAGCATCACCGAGCGGGTGTACCGCGCCACCGCCGCCTCCTACGTGATCTCCCCCAGCGCTCTGGCCGCCGTCAGCCCGGACCCTTCCCGCTCCCCCGACCAGCTCTCCGCCCGCTGGCTGCTGGCGCTGGGATCCCGGCTGGTGCAGGAGGTCGGCACGCTGCTGACCGGTGCCGCCCGGACCGAGCGGCGCATCGCCACCTTCGGCATCGACGCCGAGGTGCGGTTCGCGTCCGCGGCCGACCGCGCGGCCTTCACCGGCGAACTGGCCCAGGCGGTGGCGGCCCTCGTCGGCCGCTACCACGACGAGTCCGCCCCGGGAGGCCGGAATCACCGCGTGGTGGTGGGGCTCCACCAGATCCCCGCCCCGCACCCCGGCGCCCCCGAGGTGAGCGCGGGCGGGCCGCGGCAGCGGTCCGGGGGGACACACGAGACCCAACCCGGAACAGGACAGGAAACCGCACCATGACGCATCCGTTCGAGATCGAGCTGGAGACGGCCCTGCCGGCGAGCCCGGAGCAGATCTGGGAAGCGATCGCGACAGGGCCGGGGATCGACTCCTGGTTCATGGGCCGCAACGAGGTCGAGGCGCGCGAGGGCGGCATCGCCGCCATGAGTACCGGAGGCCACCGGGAAGAGGCGGTGATCACCGCCTACGAGCCCGGCGAACGCTTCGCCACCCGTACGTCCCCCGCCGAGGACGGCAGGCTCATGGCCTTCGAATACCTGATCGAGGGACGGGACGGTGGCAGCACGGTGCTCCGCGTCGTCCACAGCGGCCTGCTCGGCGACGACTGGCAGGACGAGTACGACGCCCTGCGCCGTGGCTGGCCCTTCCACCTCCACACACTCCGCGAGTACCTGACGCACTTCCCCGGACGGGCCGGCGTTCCCGTCTTCGCCGTGGTGCCGACGAACGGGCGGTCGGAGCAGGAGACCAGGGCGGCCCTCATCCGTGGCCTGTCACTGCCGGACCCACCCGTCGTCGGCGCACGGGCGCACGCCGAGCCGGCCGGTCTGCCGCCCCTGGAAGGCGAGGTGGTCTGGGCCGACGACGAACGTACGGCGGTCCGCACCGCCGACGGGATCTACACCTTCCACCACGGCTCCGGCATGGCGTTGATGTTCCACCACCTGTTCGGACCGGATACGGAAGGGGCCGAGGCCGCCTGGCAGCAGTGGCTGGCCGGGCTCCTCAACTAGGGCGTGTTTCGAAAGTAGCGCCGTCCGCCCGTAGGGCGGGGCCTGCGGCGTCCGGTGCACTGCACTCGCTCCGCTCGCTCCGTCTCGGCACACTGAATCCTCCTTCGGATGCCGAGCGCGATCGCGAGGAGGAGGATCGGCACCCTCGATGGCCCGGACGTACTCGGACGACTCCGACAACGCGGCGAGCGTGCGTGCCAGACGTCGCGGGCCAGGCGGGACTTTCGAAACACGCCCTGGAGCCCCTCCCGGCCCCCGGGACCCCCGCCGTCCCGAACATGGCCGAGGCGGCAGCAGACAGCCACCCGCACGACCGACACCAAGGAAATCTCATGCGTATCCTGATCAGCACCGCCTTCGTCTCGCTCGACGGCGTCGTGGAGGGCCCCGGCGGCGAACCGGGCTACCGCAACTCCGGATGGACCTTCAAGGACGTCGAGTTCGTCCCCGAGGCCTTCGACATCAAGGGGCGGGAGCAGAGGGAATCCACCGCGATCCTGATGGGCCGGGTCAGCTACCAGGCGTTCAGCCCGGTGTGGCCGGACATGGAGGAATTCGCCGACTACAAGTCGATGCCGAAGTACGTCGTCTCCACCACCCTCACCGATGACGACCTGGTCCCGAACTGGGGCGAGACCACGATCCTGCGCTCGCTCGACGAGGTCGCCGCCCTGAAGGAGACCGAGGGCGGCCCGATCATCCTCCACGGCAGCGCCTCCCTCAACCACGCCCTGTCCGACGCGGGCCTGATCGACCGCTACCACCTGCTCGTCTTCCCGCTGCTCCTCGGCGCGGGCAAGCGCCTGTTCAGCGCCACGGACAAGGACACCCAGAAGCTGAAGCTGGTGGAGTGCGAGGCGTACTCCAACGGCCTGCAGAAGAACGTCTTCGACGTCGTCCGCTGACCATGCCTCGGCTCCCCGCCCCGCCGCCGCCTTCCGGGGCGCGAGTGGCGTCCGTCCGTCCGACGGGTCAGTGGCCGCGGGGCGCGTACATGATGACCGCCATCCCGGCCAGACAGACCACGGCGCCGATGAGGTCGAAGCGGTCGGGACGGTACCCGTCGGCGACCACGCCCCAGGCGATCGACCCGGCGACGAAGATGCCGCCGTAGGCGGCGAGGATACGGCCGAAGTTGTCGTCGCTCTGGAAGGTGGCGACCACGCCGTACAAGCCGAGCGCGATCACACCCGCGCCCACCCAGATCCAGCCCTTGTGTTCACGGATGCCCTGCCAGACCAGCCAGGCGCCTCCGATCTCGAACAGAGCGGCGACGACGAACAGGGCGATGGAACGGGCAACGAGCACGGGAAGGATCTCTCTGCGTCGGAGGAGTGGGGAGCGGTACGAGGTGAACACGGGGAACGAACGCGTCAGACGGTCGGGCCGAAAAGGTCCGCGAGCAGCGCGCCGCCGTCGGCGGGCGCCCGGACCTCCAGGTGCAGGTGCGGCCCGTCGAGGTGGAGGCGGAAGTCGAAGAACGGGCAGCACCGCTGCTCGGCGGCGGCCAGTTCGGCCACCCTCGCGGTCCGGTCGACGGGCAGGGTCAGCCGCAGCCCCTCGGGCAGCGGGCCCCGTACCGCGCCGTCGACCGCCTCGCGCCACTGGGTGACGCGCTCGCGCGGGCCCGCTCCGGTCAGCGAGCAGGCCACGGGCGCCGTGCGCCACCGCTCGGCCTCTTCGCCGGAGGCCCTGCGCCCGGCCGCGAGCACCACGTCCACCATCCGCCCGCCCCGGGCGGCCGGCGCCGGGGAGAGGAAGCCGCACTCGGGATCGCAGCGACCGGTGCGGTCCGGCAGCGTGTCAAGGTGCGCCAAAGCATCGTGGAGCGACGCGGTGAACGCGGTCAACTCCGCGGTACGGGCCTCCGCCTCGGCCAGGCGGGCGGCGATCCGGGGGCGCAGGTCCGCCTTCACCTCCCCGCAGGCTCCGGCCTCCCAGACCCGGAGCAGCTCGCCGATCGCCTCCAACGGCAGCCCCAGGTGCTTGGCCGCGCCGATGAACGCCAGCCGGTCGAGCGCGTCCTCTCCGTACACCCGGTAGCCGGAAGGGGTCCGGTCCGCGGGCAGCAGCCCCTCGCCCTCGTAGAAGCGCAGGGTGGTGGCCGGCACACCACTGCGCTCGGAGAGCTGGGAGATCCGCATGAAGGTCACGTCATCGACGGTAAACCTTCCACCCGACTCGAAGGTCAACCGGACAGCGGCACGCTCAAGGTCCCACACCTGACGTCGGGACTCCGCCGAGACGGGACGGGTACGACAACGAGGTCCGGCCCTTGCGGGTGCTGTCAGTCCGGCAGCAGGTGTGACACGAGGGCGCGGGTCCATTCGGGGGTCAGGGCCTGGTCGGTGAAGACGGCCCGGTAGTAGAGGGGCGCGAGCAGGGCGTCCGCGACGCGTTCGACGGTCGGGGCCTCGTTGCCCCGGCCCTGTTCCCGTTCAAGGATGGCCTGGAGCTGCCGCTGGCGTTCTCCGGTGCACGCGCCGGCGCCCTGTTCCCCGGCCGCGCCGATGGTGGCGCGTACCAGGGGAAGGGTGTCCGGGTCGCCGAGGTCCTTGGCGAGGTCGGACACATACCGTTCCAGGTCCCCACGGAGGCTTCCGGTGTCCGGCACCACGATGTCGCCGGAGAAACGGCTGGTCGCGACGTCGGTGAGCAGTTCACCGACGGATCCCCAACGGCGGTAGACCGTGGTGCCGTGCACGCCCGCGCGGGCGGCCACGACCGGGATCGTCAACGGTTCGTCGGCCTGATCGGCGAGCAGTTCCTCGACGGCCCGGTGGACGGCCGCGCGGATTCGGGCGGAGCGGCCGCCGGGCCGGCTGCCGGTGCGGGGCGGGAGGGAAGCCGGAGTGGACATACGGCCAGTATCGCACTGATCACTGCGTTTCAAGCGCAGCGATCGATGCGTTTGTGTTAGCGTCAGGGTCACTAACGCACAGATCACTGCGAGGGCCGTATGCCTGCCGAATCCGCTGTCACCGCCGCACCGCCCGCCGACGATCCGCACCGCGTGCCGTGGAAGGGCGCCTTCCCCTGTGTGGCCGCCATCGTCGTCCTCTTCCTGGCCGCTTCCAGCGCACCGTCCCCGCTCTACGTGATCTACCAGCAGCAATGGCAGTTCACGGCGTGGGTGCTGACCGTCGTCTTCGCCCTCTACGTGGTCGGTCTGCTGGGCTCGCTGCTCGTCGTCGGCGCGCTGTCGGACCATCTCGGCCGCCGGCCGGTGCTCGCCGCGGCGATCGGACTGGAGATGGTCGCGCTCGTCCTGTTCTACGTCGCCGGGGATGTGTTCGTGCTGTCCGCCGCCCGGGTGCTGCAAGGCATCGCGACCGGGGCGGCGACCACCACCCTGAGCGCCACTCTCGTCGATCTCGAACCGTCGCATACCCGCGGCCGCGCAGGTGTCGTCACCTCGGTGGCCCCCATGGCCGGGCTCGCTCTCGGCGCCCTCGGCAGCGGCCTGCTGGTGGAGTTCGGCCCCGCCCCGACCCGGCTGGTCTACGCACTGCTGTTCGGCGCCATGGTGGTGGCGGCGGTGGTCGTCGCCCTCATGCCGGAGACGTCGCCCCGCAGGCCGGGGGCCGTCGCCTCCCTGCGCCCGCGGGTCAGGATGCCCGCGCACCTGCGTGCGGACATCGTCCCGGTGGTGCCGGTGATGATCGCGGGCTGGGCCTTGGCCGGGATGTATCTCTCGCTCGGCCCGTCCGTCGCGGCCGGGCTGTTCGGGCTGCACAGCCATCTGATCGGTGGCGCCCTCGTGACGCTCCTGGCGGGCAGCGGGGCGGTCGCGGTCTTCCTGTTCCGCTCCCGTTCCGCGTCCTCGCTGCTGGCCCCCTCGTCCGCCGTACTCGGGTTCGGCACCCTGATATCGATGGCCGGGATGGCGCAGAACCTCGTCTGGGTCTCCGCCGCCGGCACCGTCGTCGCGGGTCTCGGCTTCGGCACGTCGGCGCTGGCGACGTTCGGCACCTTCGCCCGGATCGCCGAGCCGCACGAGCGCAGCGCGGTCTTCACCCTGGCGAACGTCATCGCCTATCTGGGAAACAGCGTGCCCGCCGTACTCGGAGGAATCGCCGTCACCGCCCTGGGGCTGAGGACCGCCGCCGAGATCTACGCGCTGACGATCGTGGCGATCACCGCCACCGCCCTGGTCCTGCGCCTGAACCAGGTGCGCGCGGAGCACCGTACCGTCATGGCCCCGAGCGAGTAGGACACCGGCCGACGGCAGGGGACTCGGCGACCGCCGCGCCCCTCCCACTCACCAATTCCGCCTTCCACCACACGAAACAGGAGACGCTGTGACGACCGCGAGCAGGACCAGGAAGAACCTTGAGGTCCAACGATCGGACCACACGACGATCCGGTACACGGCCGGCGGTCCGGCCGGAGGGCCGACCCTGGCTCTCATCCACGGCTGGGCGTGCGACCGCGGCGACTTCGACGCGGTGACCGGCCATCTGCCCGAGCACTACCGCGTCCTCGCGATCGACCTCGCCGAGCACGGCGCGTCGCGGTCCACGCGCGACGTCTGGACCATGGAAGAGTTCGCTCGCGACGTGGCGGCGGTACTGGAAGCCGAGTCGGTGGACACCTGCGTCGTCGCCGGGCACTCCCTCGGCGGGGCGGTCGCCGTCGAAGTCGGCCAGCTGCTCCCCGACACGGTCTCGCACGTGGTCGCACTCGACGCACTGCACTATCTGTCCCTGTTCCCGGCGCAGAGCGAGGAACAGACCGATGCGACGCTGCACATGTTCCGTGCGGACTTCGCCGCAGGGGTACGGGGCCTCGTCGAGGCGGGTTCGCCGCCGGGGACCGACACCGCTCTCATGGAGTCGTACGTCGCGAAGATGGCCGCAGTGCGGCAGCCCGCGGGCCTGCGTTCCATCGAGGGCCTGGTGCACTGGGACATGGACGCGGCGCTGCGCGCGACGAAGCAGCCGATCACCGTGTTCGCGATACGCGACCTGACAACACGGGAAGCGATCGACCGCTACGCGGACCGCTTCGACATCGTGCCCGTCGACCTGGGCAGCCACCACTTCCCGGCGGAGGCACCCGAAGGCACGGCGAAGCTTCTGGCCGGGGTGGTGACCGTATGACGAGCCTGGTCGGGGGAGACCTCAGCCCCGCCCACTTACGCGAGCGCCTCGCCGATCCGGCGGCCACCCTGGCGAACGCGCGGATCGCCACCCTCGCCGGCCGGGGGCACATCCCATCCCGATCAGTCGCACCGCTGCCGCCTTCGTCGGCACGCCGGTCCTCCGGGGGCGTGCCGACCGGCTCAGGCGTGGGCACCGCGTACGTGACCCCGCGGGCCCGGCGGCGGGCGGGACGGCCTCGGGTTCCGTCTCGGTCTCGGGCTGAGGGCGGCGACCGTCACGGCCGCCGCCCTCAGCCGAGGACCGTCAGGGATTTTCGATGGTGATGAAGGGGTCCCATTGGAAATACCCCTTCAATTGCCGGTGGTGGTCCAGGATCTGGAAGTAGAAGTGGTACACGACCTTGCCGGCTTTCTTCACGGTCGTCCGCCAGTAATGGTCCTCGTAGTTCTGCGTCACGAATTCCGGCCTGCCTTCGGACCCTTCCTTCGGCATCGGATAGACGCCGTCGATCACCTCGATCTCCGGCGTCCTGATGAGCGTGTGCCCGCTGTCGCTGCTCACGTACCGGTAGAGCAGTGCCTTGTAGTCGCTGCTGAGCGACAGCGTCGTCTCCCGCCACCTGATGCTGTCCCCCGGTTCGGCCCGGAGGTTCAACTCGGCCCCTGACGTGCCGATGATGTGGTCGTGGCGCGTCGTCATGTAGATCAGCGTGTGGTCGACCTGCGTCGGCGCGTCGGGGTTCCTCGACGCGTTGGGATTCCGCTCGACGATCGTGGCCGCGTCGAACGCGATCAGTACGTTGAGATCAGCCATTTCCTGCCCCCTTCGGATACACGATTCTTCTGACAAGGCTGTGCTGACATGCCGCCCTGGTCCGCCCCTTTCGTCCTCCGGCCGCGCCCGGACCGGACCGGCCCGGCTACGCCCGGCCCGATCCCGCCCGGCCCCGCCCGGCCCGATCCCGCCCGATCCCGCCCGGTCCGGTCCGGCCCGTCAGGCCGGCTCGGAGGGGTTCGGCACCTTGTACGCCATGGCTCGCGGGTAGTCGTGGCGGTGCAGGCGGACGCGGACCAGCAGCGGTCCGGCGTTGACCGGGTCGGCCGGGTCGGTGAGGCGGGCCAGCAGGTCGTCCAGTTCGGAGGTGTGCGCGATGCTGAGCCCGCTCGCCGGGGTCTCCTTGCCGGCGAAGACGTCAGCGAGGCGGTCGTAGTGCCACGGGTGGAGGACGTTGTAGAAGTCGGCCTCCGCGCCGTCCGGGTCGCCGGAGCCCGGGGCGCCGGAGCCACGTCCACCCGTGCCCCGTTCGGCGTAGTAGGACGGGTGCACCAGCATCTGCTCGATGCCGTAGAAGTGCCCGTTGTCCAGGACGAACACCACCGACCGCAGCCCGAGCCTGGTGTGGGTGGAGATCTCCTGACAGGTCTCCTGGAAGGCACCGTCGCCGACGAACACCATCGGGCGGGCGTGCCCGCGCTTGGGGGCGAGGGCGGCGCCGGTGGCCGCGCCGACCGACCAGCCGATGGAGAGCCAGCTGATCTGCGACAGGAACCCGCCCGCGGGAAGGGACAGGTTCATGGAGCCGATGAGGGAGAACGCGGCATCGGAGACGACCGTCCAGTTCTGCCGGGTCTCCTGGCCGAGGAAGTGGTTGATCCGGTCGAACAGGCCGTCGTAGGTGATCCGTTCGGCGCTCCGGGACGGCGATCCTCCGGCGCGGAGCGAGGCGCGGTGGTGCTCCAGGTCGGCGGGGCGGTCGCCGGGCGCCCCGTGGTGGGCGTGGGCCTCGGCGTAGTAGTCGGCGTCCAGTCCCCCGGAGCCGTAGCGGTTCACCAGTGTGTCCTGGAGTGCGGGCAGGAGTTGTTCGAGCTGGACGTCGGGGAAGTAGGAGGTGCCGACGCTGACGCCGCCGTTCGCGGCCATCACCCAGTCGTCGCCGACGTACTGTTCGCCGCCGAGGTTCTTCGACGTGGACCAGGCGCCGAGCCCGATCCGGCAGGTGGCCCAGTCCTTGAAGATCCGGTGCACGTCCGGGTGGCTGGCCCTGCCGTTGTAGACCCCGTGGAACTGCGGCAGGTCCTCCTCGACGACGGCCTTGGCGCCTACGGTGGTGCAGAACGGCACTCCGGTGGACTCCACCAGGTCGGTGAGGAGCCCGCCGAGGCGGTACCGGTCGATCTCCTCGCCCGCCCACACGATCGGGCGGGGCCTGCCGTCCGGACCGGGGTGCGCCTCGACCAGGGTGAGGATCGCGTTCACCGCGTGGTCCAGCATGGGCTGGTTGCGCGCGCTGAACGGCCGCTCGCGGCGGAGTACCGGCTCCCCGGGCTCGGGGCAGGGTTCGTCCCACAGGTCTTCCATGACCTCCAGGTAGACCGGCCTGCGCTCGGAGAGGCACGCGGTGAGCGCGGCGTCGATCTGACCGGCGGCGAGGCCGGGGTGGGAGATGACCTGCGCGTCCACGGTGACCTGCCGGTAGACGTCCAGGTTGCTCTCCGCGCGCGGGCTCATGTGCGAGGTGAGCATGCCGAGGGCCCGGTAGTTCTGCCACTGCTCGTAGGGCGGGGAGGCGTTGATGGCGACCAGCGGGATCTGTTCGACGTAGGCGCCGCCGCAGGCGTTGAGCAGGTTGAACGCTCCGACGCTGTACGTGACCGCGGCCGCGCCGACGCCATGGATACGGGCATAGGCGTCGGCCGCCTGGCCCGCGCCGCCCTCGGTGGGGGTGCCGACCCACTCGACGGCGCCCTCGTCGCGCAGGGTGGTCAGGAACGGGCCGAGGTGGTTGCCGGGGACGCCGAACAGGTGGGTGATGCCCAACTCGGCCAGCCTCAGGGCGAGATAGCGGGCGACCGTACACCGGGGGATGATCGCGGTCACGAGCTGTCCTCCACGTTCGGGTCCGGCGTGGTGACCGGCGCGGCCTGGTGGACGGCGACGGCGGTGCGGACGGCGCTCTCCAACGCGCCCTCGATCCAGGCGTGTTTGAGGGAGGTGTGCTCTCCGGCGAAGTGCACGGGACCTTCGGGCCGGGGGACGTCCAGGTGGAAGCTGGTCATCTGGTGCGCGGTGTACGTGGCGGCCTCACCGAAGGCGTACGGATCGCGGGCCCAGCTCTTGGTGGCGCCCCGTCCGGTGAAGAACACCTCGATACGCCGGCCGTGCAGGGCCTGGAGGTTGCGCAGCGCGTAGACGTAGCGCTCCGCGTTGCGCATGGAGTCCCAGCGTGTGGCGTCGTCGGACCAGCAGTACGCGGCGAGCACCACGCCGCCGGTGCTGCCCTCGACCCGGTGTGAGGGGTAGTACATGAACCGGTTGGGGTTGTCGGCTGCCGATCCCCCTCCGAAGCAGTGGGTGGCGGGGCGGACGGCGGGGCCGCGCAGCGGCATGGTGCTGTTGAGCTGCCGCATCTCCTCGGTGACACTGCTGTCCTTGACCGCGGCCCCGAGCAGGCCGGCGTCCGCCTCGGTGGGCGTGAGACCGGGATCGGTGTCGTTCACCCCGGCGTTCAGCCGGTAGTTCTCGTACGCGCCCGGTGCGATGCCCTCCAGTTCGTCGCGCCAGTCCTCCTCGGTGAACTCCCACCACCGGTGGCTGAACTCCAGCAGCACCTTGGTGGCCTGGTCGTAGTGGGTCTCGATGATGGCCCGGCGCTTCTTGTACGACATCGAGGGGACGATCTCCACGAAGCGCAGCGCGGAGAACGGGATGGTGACGATCGCCAGGTCCGCGGTCCACAGGCGCGGCTGGGCCGTCGGGTCGTTCTCGGAGACGGTCTGTACGGCCACCCCCCATCCGTCGGGTCCGACGGCGCCGGTGCCCTCGGGGCCGGTATCGCGGCTGGGGTCGTGGTATTCGAGGCGGATCATGCGGTGGCCGAGCCGCACCTCGTCGCGCAGCCCCTGGTGGAGGGCGTGCGGCAGGCGCCAACTGCCGCCGGGTATCTCCCAGTAGCGCGCGCGGGGGTTGATGTCGCCGAGGCTCAGGAAGCTGTGGAAGAAGGAGAGGTGCAGCCGTGAGGACATGTTCTCCAGGGTTCCGACGGCCTCGATCGCCTCGTCGCTGAGCCCGGCGTAGTCGCGCAGGAAGCCGCCCATCGAGTAGCCGTCGAAGTCGTGGATCACCCGGGCCCAGCCCTCGATCCACTCGTCGAACGGCTTGTTGACGCGCTCCCCGTCGACGAGGTCGGAGTAGTAGTCGCGCACGCTCTCCAGCGCCCCGTCGACGGTCCTCATGACGGGGGCGCGGACCTCGTCGTCGGTGAGGTGGAACCCCTCGTTGATCCGTTCGGGAGCGGTGGCGTACGCGGTGCGCCGTACCTGAACCCGGTTGGCGCGGATCCAGGAGTTGCCCCGCTTGTCGGGTTCGCGGAAGTCGGGGCTGTCGTCGCCGTAGCTCCATGTCCGGCCGGTGAAGGAGGTGTACGTCACGGCGGGGGCAGGGGTGTCGGGGCCGCTGCCGGTGGAGGGGGCCACGTCCACGTTGTAGAACTGGCGGCGACCGAGCCCGAGTTTGTCGACGAGGGCGAGGACGAGCGGGTGGAAGTCGGGCAGCCGCATGGCGCCTGCCTCGGCGTACTGGGCGGGGTCGTCGAAGGGCTGGTGGTGCTTGGTGGCACGGAAGGTCTTGATACGTCCGCCGACACGGCTGGCGTTGGCCTCAAGAATGGTGACGTCGTGGCCGGCGTCCTTGAGCAGGCGACCGGCGACGAGGCCGGTGACACCGGCGCCGACGATGAGGATTTTCTTGCGCGGGTGGTGGGTGGGGCCGAGGTGGCCCGTGTCGATCAGGGTGTGGAGATAGTCGAGTTTGAGGTCCTTGCCGTCCTGCCCGACGAGAAGGAGTTCGCGGGCGAGCTTGAGACACGTCTGCCAGCGCGCACGGGTGGCGGAGTTGTCCCGTGGTGTGTCGGTCATAGCTGACGATCGTAGATACGAAGAAGCGATTCCCCTGTTCCCCCGGCAGGTAAAGTCTCAAAAACACCGATCGCATTGGTTGACGGAATTTCTACTTGCTCGAATTTCCCTTGCATCGACCGGAGTTGTGTCAGAGACGGAAGAGAAGGGAGAGCGAATCCGAGGCGAGCGTTCGCTCGCGGAACAGGGAATTCCTGGGACCTCGAAGAGGACGGTCCCACCGAAGACACCGGCACATTCGGCCTTGGGCTTCCGTTTCTCGGCGGCGAGTTTCCGCATTGTGGTCGGCGTGCGTCCACGGAGTTCGGTTCCGCATGTCCAGGAGCGGTCCGCAGAAGTGCGCAGGGTGTTCGAGTGGCTATGCGGCGACCTACGCCGGGCACGACCACGAGGCCGCCCGCTCGGGGCCGGCCGACCAGGCCCCCGCGCCCTTCGGAGGAGTCCGGCAGACCTGCTCGCCCACGCCTCGGCACCCGCCCGCACGGCACCCCGTGACCGGCATCCCGTGGCCGGCGCGCCTGCCCCCGGTCAGCCGGTGGCCGTCAGCGCCGCGTGCGCGGCGGTGAGGATCTCCCCGGAGAGCGGGGACCCCTTCGTGGCTCGGGCCAGGACGAGTGCGCCGAGCATCGTGCACAGCCGGGCGATGCCGTCCTGATCCTCGGTCGCCAGCCACTCGGCGAAGTCACCCGTCCCCTCGGCGTAGACGCGGTGGGCCTCACGGTCCCCGGGTTCGCGCGCCATGTCGGCGGCGAGCGCGGCGACGGGACACCCGTCCGCCGCTCCGTCGCGGTGCTCGATCGAGAGGTAGGTGTCGATCAGCGCCCGCTGGGCGGCGTCACGCTGCCCGGCGTACCGCTCCAGCCCCTCGTCGCGGCGCCGGGTGAGCGTGCCGAACGCGTGGGCGGTGGCTTCGTCGATCAGCGCCTCTTTGGAGGCGAACTGCTTGTAGAAGCCGCCGTGGGTCAGGCCGGAAGCCTTCATGAGGTCGGCGACGCTGACGTGGGTGCCCTGCTCCCGGAACAGCCGGGAGGCGGTCTCCACGACCCGTCGGCGGTTCTCCTCCGCCTGCGCCTGCGATACGCGGCCCATCAGCCACCTCCGATTGGATGTCGATTGCAATCTATTCTAGACCATGTTTAGATTGCACTCATAATCTATTCGGGTGCCTGGCTCGGTGCCCCCAACGCTGGGAGCGGACATGGAACTGAACAACGCGGTCGCGGTGGTCACCGGCGCCAACCGGGGGCTCGGACGGCATCTGGCCGCCCAGCTCGTGGCGCGCGGGGCGAAGGTCTACGCGGCGGCCCGCCGCCCCGAGACGGCGGACCTGCCGGGCGTCACCCCCCTGCGCCTGGACGTGACGGACGAGGAGTCCGTGCGGGCGGCGGCCCGCACCGCCTCCGACGCGACGCTGCTGGTGAACAACGCGGGCATCTTCACCCCCGCACCGCTGGTCGCGGGCAACCCGGACGCGGTACGCCGGGAGATGGAGACGAACTTCTTCGGGCCGCTCATCGTGACCCGGTCCTTCGCCCCCGTCATCGAGGGCAACGGAGGCGGCGCCGTACTCAACGTCCTGTCCGTCCTGTCCTGGCTGCACCCCGCCGGCCTCGGGTCCTACGCCGCGACCAAGGCGGCGGCATGGGCGCTGACCGACGCGACCCGGGAGGAGCTGGCGCCCCGCGGCATCACGGTCTCCGCGCTGCACGTCGGATACATGGACACCGACATGGCCGCGGACGTCCCGGCCGACCAGAAGGCCGACCCCGCCGATGTCGCCGCACAGGCCCTGTCCGGCGTCGAGGCGGGCCTGCCCGAGATCCTCGCCGACGAGGCCAGCCGGTACGTCAGGCAGAGCCTGGCCGCCGTACCGGGCGCGGCGTGAGACACCCCGCGCCCGGAAGCCTGCCCCTGTCGCCCCTTGAGCAAGGACACCTGATGCGTTACACGACCTTCGGACACCGGACCGGACTGCGCGTCTCCGAGTACGCGCTCGGCACGGCGAACTTCGGCACCGGCTGGGGTGCCGGCGCCGAGCCGGACGAGGCGCGCCGTATCTTCGACCGATTCGCCGAGGCGGGCGGCACCTTCCTCGACACCGCGGACACCTATCAGTTCGGCGAGTCGGAAGCGCTGACGGGGAAGTTCGCCGCCGCCGACCGGGACCACTTCGTCCTGGCCACCAAGTTCACCCTCGGAGCCGGGTCGCGGCCGGACGTCTCCAGGACCGGCAACAGCCGCAAGAACATGGTCGCCTCGGTGGAGGCCAGCCTGAAGCGCCTGGGCACCGATTACGTCGACCTGCTCTGGGTGCACTTCCCCGACGAGCTCACCCCCATGGAGGAGATCCTGCGCGGGCTCGACGACCTGGTGAGCTCCGGCAAGATCCACCACGCCGCCCTGTCCAACTTCCCCGCCTGGCGCGTCTCCCGAGCGGTGGCCCTCGCGGACCTGAAGAACTGGGCGCCCGTCGTGGGCATCCAGAACGAGTACAGCCTCGTCGAGCGGACCGCCGACCGCGAACTGCTGCCGATGGCCGAGAGCCTCGGACTCGGCGCCGCCCTGTGGTCCCCGCTCGGCGGCGGACTGCTCACCGGGAAGTACCGCCGGAGCGCCGAGGGACGGCTGAGCGACCTGGGGGCGGTCATCCACACGGAGAGCACCGACCAGAAGACCGCCGTCGTCGACGCCGTCCTGGCCGTCGCCGAGGAGATCGGCGCGACGCCCGCCGAGGTCTCGGTGGCCTGGGTACGGGAGCGGGCTGCCCGGTCCGCGACCTCGCTCGTCCCGATCATCGGGCCGCGCAGCCTCACCCAGCTCGACAGCTACCTGAGCGCTCTCGATGTCGTCCTGACACCAAGCCAGTTCACCCGCCTGTCCGACGTCAGCGAGGTGCCGCTCGGCATGCCCCACGAGGCGATCGCCCGGTCTTCGGACGCCATCCGGGGAGGCGACTCCAGCCGCGTCACCGCCCCGGCTGCGCCGGTGGCCTGAGCCCCGCCGGCAGGCATCACAGCCGTGTACGCCCCGGAACGCGATCCGTCCCGGGGCGTACGGCCGCTCCCGCTCGGGTCCCGTCCCTGGGCGTACGTGTCGTATGTCAGTCCGCGAGCACCGCGTTGAGCGGCGCCCCTCCGGCCGTCCGTGCGAACGCGCCGCCGAAGTACCCTTCGACCTCGGTCTTCTCGGCCGCGTTCGGGTAGGGGTTCGTGCAGGTGGTTCCGGCGCTGGAGCCGGACATCAGGCTGGAGCACGGCCCGGGCTTGCGGTCCGGGAGGCCCAGGATGTGGCCCAGTTCGTGGGACGAGATGCGGATCGTGTTGTGGCCCTCGTTCACCGCCTGCCGTCCGATGTAGACGGTTCCGTTGCCCAGTGAGGTGGTGATGGCGCGGGGCCAGCCGTTGTCCGCGAGGACGCGGATGTTGGCGCGTTGCCCGGTCGTGACCGGGCGCAGTTCGACGGCGTCGACGCTCTCGTTCCAGATCGCCGCGCCCCGGTCGACCGCGGACCTGAACTCCGCGGAGCCGCTGGCGTCGTACGTCACCACCCGCGCGGCCAGGGCTCCGTCCACGTCCGCGGCGGGAGCGGCGGTGGCCTGGCCACCCATCAGGGAAAAGGTCACGGCCAGCGCGGCGGCGAGCCCGCCGGTCAGCTTACGGACGTTCATGGTCGGCCTCCTTGGAGGAGAGAGATAGTCGTGCACATGACATAGTTTTCCTCTCCTCATTGCCCAGCGAGCACGGACGCCAATCCGTCAATCCGGCCGACCGCGCCGGAGCCCACGCCAGTCCTGCGCGGCCCCGGGTGACGACGGCGGTACGGCCCCGGGTGGCGACGGCGGTGCGCCGGGGCGCGCCTCGCGCCGAAGCTATTCGGCCACCACCGTGGGAGCGCTTCCACGGTGGCTGTGTCCGTGCCACGATGCCCCCGGACGGTGCCTTCCTGACGGAGCCGGATGCCGTGAAATTCCCCGCGGCCACTGCTTCGTGAGGTCCTCGCCCGTGACGGCCGGGGCCGCTCGCCCGGACCGGCTCCGCCCGCCGAACGCTTCCGGCACTCACGGCACCCCCGCACGCGCACTTCCCTGAGCGATTACCCCCCACCGCGACACCCCACCGGAGCCGCGATCAGGAAGGGACAAGGACGTGTTCAGAACCGGCAGAACCCGCGCGAGGAGCCCCTTCGCGAGGAGATCCTTGCGTACGGCGCTCATCGCGCTCCTCGGAGCGCTGGCGCCGTTGCTCGCGACGGTGCTCCTCACCGCGCCCGTGGCCTCGGCCACACCCCCCGGCGCCGCATCCCCCGCCGCCATACCCGCCGGCACCGCGCTCGCCGGTGCCACACCCCCCGGTGCCGCACCCCGTCAGGCGCCCGCCGTGCGCGCCGCTGCCCTCACCGAGGTCACCGGCTTCGGCAGCAATCCCAGCAACCTCCAGATGTATCTGTACGTGCCGGCCACGGTCACCGCGCGCCCCGCGGTCCTGGTGGCCGTGCACTACTGCGGGGGCTCCGGGCCGGTGTTCCACTCCGGTACCGAATTCGCCTCGCTCGCCGACCGGTACGGCTTCATCGTCGTCTATCCGTCCGTCACCCGGGCCAGCAAGTGCTTCGACGTCTCCTCGCCCCAGGCGCTGCGCCGCGGCGGCGGCAGCGACCCGGTGGGCATCCGGTCCATGGTCGACTGGGCCACGCGTACGTACAGCGCCGACACCGGTCGCGTCTACGTCACCGGCGCCTCCTCCGGGGCGATGATGACCAACGTCCTGCTGGGCGACTACCCGGACGTCTTCACCGCCGGGGCCGCGTTCATGGGGGTGCCGTTCGGCTGCTTCGCCACCACCGACGGCTCCGAGTGGAACAGCGCGTGCGCCAACGGTACGGTCAGCCGCACCCCTGCGGCGTGGGGAGACCTGGTCCGCGGCGCCTATCCCGGCTACAGCGGGCCCCGGCCGCGTATGCAGCTCTGGCACGGAACCGAGGACGACATCCTGCGCCACCCCAATCTCGGGGAAGAGATCAAGCAGTGGACGAACGTCCACGGACTGGCCCAGACGCCGGCCCTGACCGACGCGCCCCAGTCCGGCTGGACCCGTACCCGCTACGGCTCCACCGGCGCCCAGGCCCCGGTCGAGGCCATCAGCCTCCAGGGCGTCGGGCACAGTCTCCCCGCCGGGGGCATGGCCGCGCGCGCCATCACCTTCTTCGGGCTGGACGGCGGCGGCTCGGGACCCGGCCCCGAACCGCAGCCGGGCACGTGCCGGGTGACCGTCACGATCAGTGCCTGGAACACCGGGCTGACCGCCTCCGTGACGGTCACCAACACCGGAACCGCCCCGGTCAACGGCTGGAAGCTGGGCTTCACCCTGCCCTCCGGCCAGACCATCACCTCCGGCTGGGGCGCCACCTACGCCCCGGCCACCGGCGCCGTCACCGCCACCAACGCCTCGTACAACGGGACGATCGACCCGGCCGCCGGTGTCACCATCGGCTACCAGGCGAACCACGGCGGCGGCGCGGCGGCCCCGAGCGCCTTCACCCTCAACGGAACGGCCTGCACGGCCACCTGACCGGGCCGGTGCGGCCATCCCGCGGGTCCGGGCGTGTGCCGGGGCCCGCGGGGAATTTCGGCCCGGCACGTGTGTTGAACCGGGCGTGGCGATCGCGACGACGACGAAGTTCTCCGTACTGGACCGTTCCCGTACCCGGCAGGGGGTGACGGCCCCCGAGGCGCTGCGGGAGACCGTACGGTTCGCGCGGCGGATCGAGGCGTTCGGCTACCACCGCTTCTGGGTCTCGGAGCACCACAGCGTGCCGGGCGTGGCCGGTTCCGCGCCGACCGTGCTGGCGGCGGCCGTGGCGGGCGCGACCTCCACCATCCGGGTCGGCACCGGCGGGGTGATGCTGCCGAACCACCAACCGCTGGTCGTGGCCGAGCAGTTCGGCGTGCTGGAGTCCCTTTTCCCGGGGCGGATCGACATGGGGCTCGGCCGCTCCGTCGGCTTCACCGACGGCATCCGCAGAGCCCTGGGCCGGGACAAGCGGGACGCGGACGACTTCCCGGTACGGCTCGCGGAACTGCTGGCGTACTTCACCGGCGACGGGACCGCGCACCCCGAGGTGCACGCGCACCCCGCCGAGGGGCTGCGGCCGCCCGCGTTCGTCCTGGCCACCGGGAAGGGCGCGCGCGTCGCCGCCGAGGCGGGGCTTCCGCTGGTCATCGCGGCCGTACGGGGCGAGGACG
This sequence comes from Streptomyces sp. NPDC059092, assembly GCF_042756365.1. Taxonomy (NCBI): domain Bacteria; kingdom Bacillati; phylum Actinomycetota; class Actinomycetes; order Kitasatosporales; family Streptomycetaceae; genus Streptomyces; species Streptomyces sp. NPDC059092. The sequence continues at coordinate 14,610 of NZ_JBHZEJ010000078.1, read as the reverse complement.
CGATGCTGAGGGCGGTCGAGGGGTACCGCCGAGACTTCCGGCCCTCCGCGTGGGGCGAACGCCCGTACGTGGTGCTCTCCGGTACGGTCGCGGTCGCCGCGACCGCCGAGGAGGCGCACCGGCTGCTGATCCCGGAGGCGTGGTCGACCGCGTACGCGCGCACGCGGGGCGCGTTCCCGCCGCTCGCCCCGGTCGACACGGTCCTCGCGACGCCCATGACGGAGCGGGAGCGCGCACTGTTCGAGGAGGCGAGGCGGGGGCAGACGGCCGGCTCCGAGGAGGAGGTGGCCGCCGCTTTGGAGAAGCTGCTCGCCCGCAGCGGGGCGGACGAGTACCTGGTCACGACCAGTACGTACGACCGGGGCGCCCTGCTGGAGTCGTACCGCCGGCTGGCGGACCTCGCAGGGCTCACGCCCGGCCCCGCGCGGACGGATTTCTGAGAATTCCCTGAGGCGATGAGTATCCCGGCGCTCCTTCACGTACTTTCTGACGAACCGGCGACGCAGGACCGCAGGACCGACAAGACACAGGGCACCAGAGGCAGGACGCAGGACAGCGGGACGGCGCGCGAGGGCCGGATCGACCGAACGACCAAGAGCCGGACAGGAAACGGGAGTTGGGCATGACGGAACCGCAGGGGACCGCACGGATCGTGGAACGCCGTACCGTCGGGCGCAGAACGGTGGTCGCTGCGGCGGGCGCCGTGGGGCTGGGTGCGGCGCTGGTCGCGTGCGGCGGCTCGGACGACGCGTCGGGCTCCTCGGACTCCACGGGTTCCTCGAACGGCGCGGCCGAGCAGCCCACGACCGGCGGCGACGCCGGAACTGCCGGTGTTCTCGCGAAGACCACCGACATCCCCGAGGGCGGTGGCATGGTCTTCGCCGACCAGGGGGTGGTCGTCACCCAGCCCACGGCGGGCGAGTACAAGGCGTTCTCGTCCAAGTGCACACACACGGGCTGCGCGGTGAAGGACATCACGGACGGTGTCATCCACTGCCCGTGCCACGGCAGCCAGTTCAGCGCGGCGGACGGCAGTGTGAAGGCCGGCCCCGCGACGAAGCCGCTGCCCGCGGCCTCGATCAAGGTCTCCGGAACCTCGATCACGCTCGCGTGACCGCCGTGCCCATGACGGCCGCGCCCCGGGCAGGACCGGCAGTTCCGTAACACCCCGGCGTCCGGGTCCGTAACACCCCGGCGCCACCACAGACCGACGGCTGACGGACTTCACTTTTCGTCGGCAGCGGGTGAAGCCCGTCAGCCGTCAACCCTTTCCCCACGTGGTCAGTGCCCTTCCCGGCCGGTCACCGCGGTCGCCACCCGGCCCAGCGCCCGCGCCGCCGCCCTGATCGACGGGCGGCGGTCGGCGTCCGTCCGCCACACGGCGGAGACATGCCGGTGCATCGCGTTCCGTACGGGCACCACGGCGACGCCCTCCGGCAGCGCGCCGCGCCCCAGCCGGGGCGCCACACAGACCCCGAGCCCTTCCGCGATCAGCGCGAGCTGGGTGTGGTACTCCCCCGCGAGATGCGCGATCCGCGGCTCGAACCCCTTCGAGCGCAGGGTGAACATCAGCCAGTCGTGGCAGAACTCGCCCTCCGGCCAGGACACCCAGTCGTCGTCCGCGAAGTCCTCCAGATCCACCTCCGCCCGGCCCGCGAGCCGGTGGCCGACCGGCATCGCCAGGTCGGCCGCGTCGTCCAGCAGATGCGCGGTGGCGAGGCCGCCGGGCACCGGCATCCGCTTGTTGCTCCAGTCCAGCACGACGGCGAGGTCGAGATCGCCCCTGAGGACCCCCCGGACCCCGGCCTCGGGTTCCAGCTCGCACGAGCGGACCCGCAGCTCGGGATGGTCCTCGCGGAGCACCGCGAGCGCGCGCGGGAAGAGCCCGCGCGCCGCCGTCGGGAACGCCGAGATCCGCACCTCGCCGACCACCCGGCCGCGCTGCGCCTCGATGTCCGACTGCGCGACCTCGACCTGAGAGAGGATCCGCGCGGCGTGGTCGGCGAGGAGCCGGCCCGCGTCCGTGAGCCGTACGCCGCGGCCGTTCCTGGCCAGGAGCTGCTGGCCCACCTCGCGCTCCAGTTTGGCCATCTGCTGCGAGACCGCCGAGGTCGTGACGTGCAGGCCGTCGGCGGCGCCGCTCACCGAACCGTGCCGGGCCAGGGCATCCAGCGTCCGCAGGCGCTCCAGATTCAACATGTAAGCAATACTAATCAGATGGGTGGACAAAGTCTCGCTTGTTCTACGAGGTTCTCGGCCTCATCGTTGACCTCATGACCACCGCCACCCCGTCCCGCTCACCCCGGGCCACCGTCCCCTCCGCCTCCCCCGCCTCCCCCACGTCCGTGGCCGGTGCCGCCGCCCCGGCCCGCCCGCGCCGCGCGCTCGACTGGCGCGTACGGTTCGCCGCGCTCGCGCTCATCTGGGGCTTCAGCTTCCTGCTGATCAAGGTCGGGACGCACGGCTTCGCCCCCTTCCAGGTCACCTTCGGCCGGCTCTTCTTCGGTACGGCGGTCCTGGCCGTCGCGATGGTGGTCAGGCGCGAGCGGCTGCCCCGGTCCCTGCGTACCTGGGGCCATCTGACCGTCGCCGCGTTCCTGCTCAACGCGCTGCCGTTCTCGCTGTTCGCGTACTCCGAGCTGACGATCCCGTCCACGCTCGCGGGCATCTGCAACGCCACCTCCCCGCTCTGGGGCATGGCGCTCTCCCTGGTCGCGCTCTCCGAGGACCGGCCCACCCGGCGCCGGGTCGCCGGTCTCGGTCTCGGCTTCCTCGGGGTGCTGACGGTGCTGGGCGCCTGGCAGGGCTTCTCGGGGCTCGACCCGACCGGTACGGCGATGGCGCTGCTCGCCTCGCTGAGCTACCCGATCGGCTGGATCTACGTACGCCGCACCCTGGCGGGCAACAGCAGCTCGCACCTCTCCCTGACGGGCGCACAGCTCTTCCTGGCCACGCTGCAACTCGCCGTGGTGACCCCGCTGTTCACCACCCTGCCGACCTCGTTCCCGGTGGGTCCGCTGCTGGCGGTGGTCGTACTGGGCGCGCTGGGTACGGGGCTGGCGATCCTGCTCCAGTACGGCATCGTCGCCGAGGTCGGGCCGACCACCGGCCAGATGGTCACGTACTTCATCCCGGTGATCGCCACCGCCGCCGGTGTCACGCTCCTCGGGGAGCAGTTGAGCTGGAACACCCCGGTCGGCGCCCTGATCGTGCTCGTCGGGGCCGCGCTCACCCAGAGCAGGACCCGCCCCTCACGGCGTACGGCGGCAGGTCAGCCGTAGCTGCGGGCGGGCGCCGGTCCCGCCGCGGACGCCACCGCGTCCGCGAGCGGCCCGATGTCGCCGGCCGTGACGGTCGACACCGTCAGTCGTACGCCCCTGGCCGCCGCGGTCCTGAAGCGCGCGCCGGGGGCGACGGCCCATCCGGCGTGCAGCAGCCGCGCCACGGCGCCGGTCTCGTCGGCCACCGGCACCCAGACGTTCATGCCGCTGCGGCCGTGCGCCACGACGCCCCGCTCGGCCAGCGCGGCCACCAGCCCGTCCCGCCGCTCCCCGTAGGCCCGCGCGACGGCCGGTACGTCCACCGCTCCCGAGGTCCAGAGGTGGACGACGGCCCGCTGGAGGAGCCGGCTCACCCAGCCGGGGCCGAGCTGCTGGCGCCCCCGGACCCGGTCGACGGTCAGCGCGTCCCCGGTGAGCACCGCGAGGCGCAGATCGGGTCCGTACGCCTTCGCGGTGGACCGTACGAGCGCCCATCGGTCGGTGACTCCGGCCAGCGGGTGCAGGGGCAGGTCCACGATGCTGTGGCCGTGGTCGTCCTCGATGAGCAGTACCTCGGGCCGGCCCGCGAGGAGGGCACGCAGTCCGGCCGCCCGGCCGGCGCTCACCGAGGCGCCGGTCGGGTTCTGCGCGCGGCAGGTGACGACGACCGCGCGGGCGCCGGCGCGCAGCGCCCGGTCGAGGTCGGCGGGGAGCGGGCCTTCGTCGTCCACCCCGACGGGGACGAGCCGCAGTCCGAGCGCGGGGACGAGGTCCAGCAGGCTGCCCCAGCCGGGGTCCTCCACGGCGACGGCGTCGCCGGGGCGCAGATGCGCGGCCAGGACGCGTTCGATGGCGTCGAGCGATCCGGAGGTGACGGCGACCGGTCCGGGCGGTACCCCGTCGGCGTCGAGACCGGCGCGGGCGAGGCGCGCGAACTCCGGGTCGACGGGGTCCTGTCCGTACAGCCCGGGGCGCAGGGCGTTGTGGTGCGCGGCGGCGGCGAGCGCGTCGTGCAGCGGGGGCAGCAGGGCCGGGTCGGGGTTGCCCTCGGAGATGTCCCGTACGCCGGGCGGCGCGTCGACGCGGATGGAGCCGCGGGCGGTACTCGCCGGGCGTGGCCGTACGCGACTGCCCCGGCGCCCCGCGGTCTCGATGACCCCCCGGTCGCGCAGAGCGCGGTAGGCGGCGGCGACGGTATTGGGATTGACCCCGAGATCCGTCGCCAACTCCCGCATCGGGGGCAGTGGTTGGCCCGGTGCCAGCTCGCCGGAGCCGACACCTCGCTCCACGCTGGCGGAAATCTCCGCCGCGCCCCGGCCGGTAATCCGATACTCTCCTAGCACAAAGGACACTATGCACTAGTGCAATGGAGAACGCAAATGCCGGAGACCACGAAGACCACCGACATCAGCGAGACGACCGAGCCCACCGGGACCACCGGGACCGACGCCACCTACCGGTCCACGGCCCGCACCGTCCCCACCCGCTCCAGGGAGCGCGCCTCGTACGACCGCGAGCTGGTGCACGGGATCCTCGACGGGACCTACCTCTGCCACCTCGGATTCATCCGCGACGGCGCCCCGGTCGTGCTGCCCACGCTCTACGCGCGGGTGGGCGAGCGGCTGTACGTGCACGGCTCGACGGGCTCGCGTCCGCTGCGGATGACGTCCGGCGCCGGGAGCGCGCCGGACGCGGGCCTCGCGGTCTGTCTGACCGTGACCCATGTCGACGGACTGGTGCTGGCGCGCTCCGCCTTCCACCACTCGATCAACTACCGCTCGGTCGTGGTCCACGGCACCGCCCACCAGGTCACCGACCCCGAGGAGCGGCGCACGGCGCTCGACGCGATCGTGGACCAGGCCGTCCCCGGCCGCTCCGCCGACTCCCGCCCCGCCAACGCCCGCGAGCTGGCCGCGACCGCCGTGATCCGGCTCGATCTGGACGAGGTCTCCGCCAAGGTCCGTACGGGCGGCCCCAACGACGACCCCGAGGATGTCTCCCTCCCCTACTGGACCGGGGTCGTCCCTCTCGTACGCGGCTACGGCGCCCCCGTACCGGCCGACGATCTCGACCCGTCCGTCGCGCTGCCCGGCTACCTCGCCGCGCGCTGACGCCGCGCCTCCGCGACGGCCGGCCCCGGCGGGCTCCGCCGGACGGGCAGGGCCGACGGCGCTTGCGTGGCCGTCACCTCATGGCCCAGGTCGTACGGGGGACAGCGGAGCAGGACCGTCCGGCTCCGGTTCCGCCACGGGCGTCGCTTCCGTACCGCCGGTGGCGAGAGCGATCGGCCCGGACGGCGCCTTGGGCGTGGACGACTGGGCGATGAAGGCGCCGACGAGGACGACGGCGCCGCCGAGGATCTGCGGGGCGGACAGGTGCTCCCGCAGCAGCACCCAGGCCAGCACGGTCGCGACGACCGCCTCCAGGCAGGCCACCACGCCCGCCACCTGCGGGGAGAGCTTGCGCACGGAGATGACTCCCATGACATACGCCAGCACGGTCGCGATCAGCACGATCCAGCCCAGCAGCAGCCCCGCCGCGACCCGCGAACCGCCGAGGTCCACCGAGCCGCCGAGAAGCGAGAAGTCCATGCCCCACGGGCGGGCGACCACGGTCAGTACGACGGCGCCGACGAGCAGTCCGTACGCGATCACACCGAGCGGATCGGGGGCATCCTCCCCGTCGGCACCCTGGTCGGACAGGACGAAGTAACCGACCTGGCAGCAGGCCGCGCAGAGCGCGAGGAACACCCCGAGCGGGTCGAAACCCAGCCCCGCCCAGACCTCCACCACACAGGCCAGGCCACCCACGGCGAGGACGACCCCCACCGCGGCGGCGCGGGTGACCGGCCGGCGCTGGACGAAGCGGACCCAGAGGAGGACGAGCGCGGGGGCGAGGTATTCGATGAGCAGCGCGACACCGACGGGGATTCGGGAGAGAGCGGCGAAGTAGCAGGCCTGGACGCCCGCCACGGCCAGCAGGCCGAACCCGGCGAGCAGCGCGGGCCTGCGGCGCACCAGCGCACGGTGGCGCCAGGCCACCGGAAGCATGAAGAAGGCGGCGCCCGCGACCCGGAGCCAGACCACGTGGAGCGGGTCGAGCCCCGCTTCGATCAACGGCTTGGCCGCGACCCCCGAACCGCCGTACGCGAGCGCCGAACCCAGAGCCAGTGCCAGGCCGACGTTTCCCTGAGACGCGCGCATGGCGCCATCATGACAGCTCGCGTCAGGAGCGTCATCCGGATGACGCCTGTCGAGACGGCGCGAGCGGGATGGCGCCCCGGATCACAGCAGACCGGTGAGGCGGGACAGCCGTCGCTCCAGCGTCCCGGCGTCGGCCCCGGCCCGTTCCAGCACCTCGACCGCGCGGCAGTCACGGTCGGCGAGGAGCGCGGCCAGCAGATCGAGCCCGCCGACGCGCGGCTCGCCGTGGCGGGCGGCGCGGTCGAGGGCGCCCGCCATGGCGGCGAGCGCCTGCGGGGACCAGCCGGTCACGGCGCGATCCGCCGTGCCGCGCGACACGGGCACCGCGGGCACGGCCCCGGAGTCCTCCACCGTGGCCTGCCAGCGCAGCCCGTAGCCGATGCTCCGCTGTACGAGATAGCCGAGCACCCTGACGACCTGTTGATCGCCGCCGAACACTTCCCGTACGCGCGGGTCCGTCTCCAGCAGGGAGTGCAGCAGATGGGCGGTGTCGACCTGGGCGTCCCCGACCCGCAGCGCTCTGCGGCGCGCGCCGGAGAGCACCGACACCAGCTCCGCGGTGAGCCGGGACTCGGCAGCGGCGCGGACCGGCGTGACGCCGGCGCGCTCAGGGGCGGGCTGTACCGGCACCAGCGGGGAAGGCTTCTGCACCCTCCCACCCCATCAGTCCCGCGCGCCCGGGGCATCCCCGAGGGGGAGCATCTTCACGTCCGACGGAAGGTGGGCACATCGGGACGAGTTCTCCTCCTTGGGGATGAGATTTCCTCGTTTCCCCCCTGAATTCACCGCCCCCTACCCTGCCTCCACCCGGCCACGCGAAAGGCCCCGCGGCTCGGGGCCGCGAGGCCTCACCCGGTCGGCGACGGGAGGGTCAGCCCTCGTCGGCGAGGATCAGATAGAGCTTCTTGCGTGATTCGTTGATGACCGCCAGGGCCTTCTCCCGCTGATCGGGAGTGCCGGTCTTCCAGACCTGGCCAAAGGCTTCCATCAGCCCGAATCCGGCCTGCCGTATCTCGTTCATCGACTCCCAGTCGATGCCGCGGCCGGCCTCTTCCCACGGGGCCTCGGGCCCCGATTCCGCCTCGGCGGCGCCGGCCTCGGTGAGGGTGAACAGCTTCTTGCCACCCTCGCTCCGGCTGGTGATCAGCCCCTCGTCCTCCAGCAACTGGAGGGTCGGGTACACCGACCCCGGGCTGGGACGCCAGGCCCCGCCGCTGCGCTCGCCGATCTCCTGGATCATCTCGTAACCGTGCATCGGCCGGTCCTTCAGCAGCGCCAGGATCGAGGCACGCACATCACCGCGCCGCGCCCTCCCCCGGCCTCCGCCGCCGCGCCCCCTGCCACCCCCACCGAAGGGACCGCCGAACGGCGGCCCGAACGGCCCGAAGGCCCCACGCCGCCCCTCGAAGTCACCCCGGCCGAACTGGCCGGGCCCGCAGTGACCGGGTCCCGGTCCGTGCTCATGTCCATGTGAACGCATCGCTACGCTCCCTTCATCGTTGATCTGTCGCGATGCGTCAACGATATATCGGGACCTGTCGCATGACAAGCCCCTTCCGGACCGTCGACAGTGAGGCCTCCAGTGGGACTCGGCGCTTTCAGCACAAGCTGACACCAGCCTGGCCCCGCAGTCACCGCCCGCCGCTGTCGCTACCACCTGGCCGCGTGACGGCTGATCGCATCAGGGGCGCAGTGTGATTTTTCCGAGGACAGGAGGTCCCGCCCCACTGCGGGAACACAGAAAGCAGCGCACTCGGGACGCTCTCATCGACGCCGCCCTGCGGCTCTTCCAGGAGAACGGCTTCGCCGAGCCGCCGACGGCTCGCCGAGACCTCGCCCTCGGTCACCGCGCACACCCTCAGCTTCTGCTACCGCATCAGCGACGAATCCTGGCGGACACTGTGCGCCAGGATCGACCTGACCGACCCGGAAGACCTACGCCCGCGCCTGGCGCAGGACCTCCTCGTCGCCGCGTTTCACTCCGCGATGGAGCAGTGGGCGAAGCAGCCCGGACCGAAAACCCTCCCCGGTCTGCGCTCCCGGCTGCGGGACACACTCACCGCAGCAGCACAGGAAACTACCTTCACCTGCAGCCCCGTGCTCGATGACGGGCAGGAGTGAACAACGGCCGGCCTCCGGCCCCGCGGCGAGGTCCGGCCGGATGAAGCCGACGCCGAGGTGCACGTCCTCGGCGCGGTCCTCCTCTTGGCCCATGGGACAGGACGAGGACACGTTCGCGGCCCCTCAGTCGAGACAGAACTCGCTGCCCTCGATGTCCTGCATCACGAGGCACGACTCGTTGACGCCATCGGCACGCAGGAGTCGCACGCGTACCGCGCCGAGCGCGACAAGTCGTGCGCACTCGGCCTCAAGTGCGGCCAGGCGCTCTTCACCCACGAGCCCGGTGCCGACCCGCACGTCAAGATGAAGCCGGTTCTTGACGACCTTGCCTTCGGGAACGCGCTGGAAGAACAGCCGCGGGCCCACACCTGAGGGATCGACGCAGGCGAACGCTGAACCCTGACGCTCAAGCGGCAGCGAGCGATCGAAATCGTCCCACGTAGCGAACCCCTCCGGCGGCGGCGGTACGACGTACCCCAACGCCTCGCACCAGAAACGAGCGACGCGCTCGGGTTCTGCGCAGTCGAAGGTGACTTGGAACTGCTTGACCGACGTCATCGGTCCACCATAGTGGCGCGTGCTGGTGACGCAGCGCCTCAGGACCACCGTGCTCGTGCGACCGGACGGCCTTCACCGTCTACGCCGGCCTGGACTTCCTTGGAACCGCCGCCTTCCGGTCGGCCTACTCGACGATCGCGGTGACCTCGGCCTCTACGAGGATTCCGGGCTCGAAGAGGACATCGACCCCGATCAGCGCGAGGGGCGGCGTGGCGAGATCGTACTCGCGGGCCGCCTGCTCGATGCCCGCGTTGAAGGCCTCGTACATCTCTCGCTTCCAGCCGGCGGCGTACCAGGTGAAGCGGACGACGTCGTGGAACGTCGCCCCTGCCGCGTCGAGCGCCTTGGCGACGTTGCGGTAGACCTGCGCGACCTGGCCGGCGAGGTCGCCCGGTGCCACGAGGTCGCCGTTCTCGTCCCAGGCGACCTGCCCCGCGATGTGGACCTGCTTGCTTCCCGTCGCCACCGCGACATGGTGGTAGAGCGGGATTCGGACATGCCCGTCGGGATTGATGAGCGAGACAGTCATGAGATCTCCGTAAGTTGTCAGGCGGGTGGCATGGTTGGTCACGCGGTCACACGGTCACGCGAAGGCGAAGGCGAAGGCGAAGAAGTGGAAACGGACGCCGGCGGTCACCTGTCCGGATGCCGGAGCGCCTCAGCGGGAGCCGGCTCCGGAGTGCGCGGCCTCGGTGGGAACGGCCTCGACGCGCGCGGCCTCGGGTTCCCGCCGGTCGGCGAGTTGGGCGGACAGCAGCCGCAGCGCGTCGGCCGAGGCCGGGTCGTTGGGGGTGTAGACCTCCAGCCGGTGGTTGGGGCCCTCTGGCTGGAGCCACACCTGGTAGTCGACGTCGACCCCGCCGACGGTCGGGTGTCGCAGGCGCATGGTGCCCACGGTGCACTCCGCGACATCGCCCTTGGCCCACAGCTCGGCGAAGTCACCGCTGCGCATGGCGAGTTCACCGATCAGTTCGGCCAGCCGGGCGTCGTGGGGATACCGGCCGGCGGTGAGCCGCAGGTAGGCGACGTGGGACCGGGCCAGTTCTTCCCAGTTACGGTGCAGATCCCGGGTGAGGGGGTCGAGGAAGAACATCCGGGGGATGGACGGCCGTCGCGCGGGATCCTGGGGCGCGTCGAAGTCGACGTGTTCCGCGACGAGGGCGTGTCCGGTGCGGTTCCAGACGAGTACGTCGCCACGGCGGCCGAGCACGACGGCCGGCGTGGTATCGCCCAGGGAGGCCAGGAGCGCCAGGACGCGTGGGTGCGGCCGTTCCGGGCGGGGGCGGACCAGCCGTGATGTGGTGGGCTGGCGGGCGAGGTTGCGCAGGTGGGCCGTCTCCGCCGGATCGAGCCGAAGTACGTGGGCGAGCGCGTCGAGGACCTGGCGGGAGGCCGTACCGGCCTGGCCCTGCTCCAGCCGAGTGTAGTAGCCCGCGCTCACGCCCGCGAGGTGGGCGAGTTCCTCGCGACGCAGCCCCGGCACGCGACGGGCGGTTCCGTACGTGCGCAGTCCTACGTCGGCGGGCGTGACCCGGTCACGACGGCTCTTGAGGTAGGCCCCGAGGCTCTCCAGCTCCATGGCCTGGAAGCGTAGGCGGCACGGTCCGATCCTGCGTGCCCCTGTGAGGTGTACCCAGGGCGCGGGATGGCTGCCGTGCGGCTCGTAGGCTCGTCCCATGCGTATTCGAATCGTCGACGCCTTCGCCGACCGCCCCTTCACGGGCAACCCCGCCGGGGTGCTGCTCCTCGATGCCGACGGTTTCCCCGACACCGGCTGGCTCCAGCAGGTGGCGGCCGAGGTGAACCTCTCGGAGACGGCCTTCGCCCATCCCCTGCCGCCCGGCGGTGCGGCCGACTGGGCGCTGCGCTGGTTCACCCCGGTCACCGAGGTGGACATGTGCGGCCACGCCACCCTGGCCACCGCCCATGTGCTGCACAGCACGGGGCGCGCCGGCGGAGCCCTGCGCTTCGCCGCCCGCCCCGGGATCCTCGGCGCCACCGCGCACGGGGACGGGTCCCTCACCCTGGACTTCCCGACCTCGCCGCTGACCCCGGTCACCGTTCCGGACGGCGTCCCGGCCGCCCTGGGCGCGGAACCGCTCTCCGTGCACGACACGTCGGAGCACATCGGGGATCTGCTGGTGGAGCTGGCCGACGAGGCGACCGTACGGAACCTCGCCCCGGACTTCGCGGCGCTGCGGGCGGTCTCCGGGCGGGGCGTCATCGTCACCGCCGTCGCCGAGGATCCGGGCCGTGGCTACGACTTCGTCTCGCGGGGCTTCTTCCCCAACGTGGGAATCGACGAGGACCCGGTGACCGGGAGCGCGCACACCACGCTCGCCCCGTTCTGGTCGGCGCGACTGGGCCGTACGGAGCTGACCGGATTCCAGGCCTCCGCCCGTACCGGTTTCGTCCGTACCTCGCTGCGGGGCGAGCGGACGCTGCTCACCGGACGGGCCGTGACGGTCATCGACGGGGAACTGCACAGCACGCCGTGACAGCGCCGAGGGCGCGGGGAGCGGGCCGCGACACCGCCGAGGGGCGTACGGAGCACCCCGTACGCCCCTCGGTGTCCGCGGCGACCGCGTCACACCGTCGGCAGCCAGGACACATTCCCGGCCAGCAGCGCGTACCCGACGAACGCCCCGATGTCGAGCAGCGCGTGGGCGGCGACCAGTGGGCCGACCCGTCCCCACCGCCGGTAGAGCAGGACGAACACCACGCCCATCACCATGTTGCCGATGAAGCCGCCGATCCCCTGGTACAGGTGGTACGAACCGCGCAGCACCGAACTCGCCACCAGCGCGCCCATCGGCGTCCAGCCGAGCTGTCCGAGCCTGCGCAGCAGATATCCGACGACGATGACCTCCTCCAGTACGGAGTTCTGCACCGCCGAGAGGATCAGCACCGGGAACTTCCACCACACCGAGGGCAGCGACTCCGGCTGCACCGTCAGATTGAACCCGGCCGCCTGCATCGAGAGGTAGAAGGCCAGCCCGGCGCTGCCGATCCCGGCCGCCACCAGCGTGCCGCGCCCCAGGTCCGGCCAGGGCCTGCGGCCGTCGAAGCCGATGTCCCGGAGCCCGCTGCCCTCCCTCAGCAGGAGGTGCGCGACCAGCGCGACCGGTACCAGCGCGGTGGTGATCCCGAAGAGCTGCCAGGCGAGGTCGAGCCAGGGCCGGCCCGGCGCCGCCGACGCGTTGAGCCGGGCCGCCTGGTCGCTCAGCGCCCCGGGCCTGGTCAGCGAGCCGATGAAACTGATGAGCGCCGACAGTCCGCTCGCGCCGAGCGAGAGCGCCAGCACGAGCACCGTCTCGGACCGCAACGTCCTCGGTGAGAGGGCCTCCTGGGGGTAAGAGCCGTCCACCCGCCCCGCCTCCGCCTGCACACAGCCTCCAGTTGAGTATTCGCGCCTCATGCCTCGCACGGTGCCGCTAGGGTCTCGAATGCAGATACGAAGATCGCTCGCGACAGGCCGGGAGACCGGCGCCCTTCGGCGTCCGGGCCCTGGATCTCCGGGCCCGTCCACTCTCCCAGCCCTTGTTCACCCTTCACGAAGGAGGGGCGCCACCGCCATGGGACGTCACAGCTTGCCCGACGCACGATCGGCGCACGTGCGCAGGGTCTGGCCGCCCAGCCGTCGCACCGTCACGATCGCCGCCGCGGTCGTGGTGTCGGTGGCCGCGGGGACGGGGATCGCTGCGGGAAGCGGGCTGCTCTCCCCGGAGACCTCCTGCGGGAACACGCCGGTACGGCTGGATCTCGTCGCCTCCCCGGACATCGCGCCCGCTCTGCGCGCCGTCGCCGACCGTGCCCGGCGCGACCATGTCACCTCCGACGGCCGCTGTATCGACATCCGGGTCACCGCACGCGAGAACGCCGAGGTGGCGAACGCGCTCGCCTCAGGTTCCGGTGCGCCCGACTATCAGATCTGGGTACCGGACTCGGACCTCTGGGTGGACCGCGCCAAGAGCGTCGGGGACAGTGTCTCCCTGACCCCGGCGGGCAATGTGGCGCTCTCCCCGGTGGCGCTGGCCGCGCTGCCGGCGTCGGCGCGGGCGCTGGGCTGGCCGACGAAGACCTACACCTGGGCCGCGCTCGCCGCCGCGGCCGGCAACGCCGACACACTGCGCCTGGGCTCCGCCGATCCTTCGCGCAGCGCCACCGGGCTGCTGGCGCTCAGCAGCATCGCGGAGTCGGAACGGCAGGAGTCCGAGCGGCAGGGGGCCGGGCCGCGGAAGTCCGAGCGTCGGGAGGGGGCCGGTGGCACCCGGGCCGCCGCCATCGCCAAGCTGCTCACCCAGCGGGCCTCGGAGTCGGACACCCGGGTGCTGGAGAGCCTCGCCCAGGACGACGCGAGCGCCGGGCTCGCCGATCCCCGGCGCAACGAGGCGGTGCTCCTCTCCGAGCAGGCCGCGTTCCGCCACAACTCCGGGACCGACGGCTCCGCGCGGCTCGAACTCTTCTACCCGACCGACGGCGCGCCGGCGCTGGACTATCCGTACAGCCTGGTCAACCAGACCGAGCTGAGTACGGACGAGAGCCGCGCCGCCATGCGGTTCATGGTGCTGCTCAGCGAGGACGGCTCGTACCGCACCCTGGCGGAGCACGGTTTCCGGGTCTCGAACACCCCGGTCCACGCCGACGTGCTCCGTACGGCCGGTGGCCGCTCGCCCCAGCCGTACACCGGGGAGGACGCGCGACCGCCGTCCGCCGAAGCCGTGGAGCGGGCGCTCGTCCTGTGGACGATGTCCGTGCGCAGCACCCGGCTGACGACGGTCGTGGACGCCTCGGGTTCGATGGAGGAGGCCGTGCCCGGACGCGGCGGCCAGAGCCGGATGGATGTCACGAAGGCGTCGCTGCTGAGGGCCCTCGCCCAGTTCACCGCCGAGGACGAGATCGGCCTGTGGGAGTTCAGCACCCGGCTGGACGGCGCCAAGGACTACCGCAAGCTGGAGGAGACGGCCCGGCTCGGTGAGCCCGCGCGGGGTGGCGGCACCCACCGCGAGCGGCTGTCCGACGCTTTCACCGCGCTGAAGCCCGTCCCCGGCGGCGACACCGGGTTGTACGACACGACGCTGGCCGCCTACAAGGAGGCGCAGGCGAGTTATGTGCCCGGCAAGCTGAACGCGCTCATCATCCTCACCGACGGTTCCAACAAGGACGACGACAGCATCGCGCGCGGCGATCTCGTCAAGCGGCTGAAGAAGCTCGCCGACCCCGCGCGGCCGGTGCCGCTGATCGGGGTCGCGGTGGGGCCCGACGCGGACCGTAAGGAGATCGACGCGCTCGCGCGGGCCACCGGTGGCGCGGGGTACGAGGTGAGCGACCCGGCCGACATCCAGTCCGTGATCCTGCGGGCGATCATGCTGTCGGCGAGCGGGTCCGCGGCGGACGCCACCGCAGGCACCACCGCGGCGCGCCCCTGACCCTCGGCGCGGCGGGGGCCCGGTCCGGCGCGTCCGCAG
>NZ_JBHZEJ010000077.1:0-39876 GCF_042756365.1 Streptomyces sp. NPDC059092 | reverse complement strand
AACGGCCCGATCACTGCCCAGGCCTGATCAGTCACTTCATGACGACGCACCACGAACGGACCAACGACCAACCGACATTGCGGACACGCCCTAGGACACCGGCGCGTACGCCTCAAAGCTCAGGTCCGCGCCTCAAAAGCTCAGGCCCATGTCTCAAAGCTCAGCCCGCGCCTCAAAGCTCAGGCCGTGCCTCAGAATCTCAGGCGCGTACGCCGTGGGGCCGGGCGCGCGAGCCTCAAGGGCCATGCCCCGCGCCTCAGGACTCGGGTGAGCGCAGCACCCGCAGATGCCCCCGGCGCCCGACCTCCATCGGATCCGCCCCGCGCGCGCCCTTGCCGCCGCCGTCGGGCGCACGCTCCGGCGGCCGGGCGGCTTCCCGTACGGCGTTGGCCAGGGCTTCGAGATCATCACCGCTCGGTGGCGCCGGGGCGGAGCCGTCCGTCAGCCGGACGACCTCCCAGCCACGCGGCGCGGTCAACCGCCCACTGTGCTCCGCACACAAGTCGTAGCAGTGAGGCTCGGCGTAGGTGGCGAGCGGGCCGAGGACCGCGGTCGAGTCGGCATAGACGTACGTCAGTGTCGCGACAGCAGGGCGGCCGCACGCGGTGCGCGAACAGCGACGTACAGGGCTCACGATGTTGGACGGTACCGCACTCTTGAGCGGGCTGCGACGACTCGCCATCGGGTCACCCCTCCGTGTCGCGGCGCGATCTCCCGTACAAGTTGGCTGGAATCAACTGCCCTGACCTGCACGGAAAGAGGCGTGACGAGTCGACGACACCCCGTAACGCGGTCGCGACTTGGGGCAAATCCGTCAAGGAGGGCGTGATCAACGATCACGCGCACGCCGGAAAGCGAGCTCAAGCTTGGCCTGAATGTTCAATATGCGACATGGCGTCCGACAGAGTTCGAGCCTCGATAACGGGGCGCCGCGGGGAGCTACCCTGCGTCAGTGATGGACAGTCCAGTACCGCCCCGTCCGCCCGAGCCACGGCCGCGCCGCCGCGACCGCCACGGCCGCGGGATGCGCGGGCCGGTCGCCCCGCCCCAGGTACCGCTCTCGACCAGCCGCTCGGAGTCCTTCCGCGATCTCGTACGGGACTCCGTGGACCGGCTGGAGCGGCGCTGGCCGCAGCTCGCCGATGTCGACTTCCTGGTCATGGAGGTACCCAGCACCCTGGAGGATACGGTTCCGCTGGGCAGCTCGGCCCCGGCGGACAAGGATCATCCGGCGCGCATCATCGTCTACCGCCGCCCCGTGGAGCTCCGTACCAAGAACCGTGACGACCGCGCGCTCCTGGTGCACGAGGTCGTCGTCGAGCAGGTCGCCGAGCTGCTGGGGCTGGCGCCCGAGTCCGTCGACCCCCGGTACGGCCAGGAGTGACCGGAGGTCCGTGAGCGGCCGGGGCGATGAGCGGCCGGGGGTCGACGAGCGGCCGGGGGCCGATGAGCGACCGGGGGTCAATGAGCGGCCGGGCCGTGAGCCGACTCGGAGATCCGTGAGCGACCGGCCGTACCGACGGCCGAAAGGCGCTACTTCCCGTTGTCCAGAACGGACAGGTCTTCCCTGGCCCTCGGTACGGACACGGTCCCCCGGTCGTCCGGCAGCGTCTGCACCGTGAACATCGGAACCCCGTCCTCCGGCAGCTCCAGCGTGCGCGCCGCGTGGACCGGCCCGCCCGACTCCGGTTCGACCGTCAGCGCGTACGCGCCCTTCAGCCCGGCCGGTGCCTTCGGGGTGACGGCCAGGGTCGACCGGGCCTTGACCGTGTACGTCTCCACCGTCGCCTCGCCCCCTTCGGTGCCCGCCGAGGACGTGACCTTGACCTTCGCGGAGGCGCCGGGTGCCGTCAGCGAGAGCGTCGAGCCCTTGGCACGGTTGTCGGCCACGGTCGCGCGCGACGCGACGGGCGCGGTCGCCGGGATGAACGCGATCTCCCGCTTCTCGCCCTTGCCCCGCACCACGCGCAGCGCGGCGACCACCGGGGCCCCGCCGCCCGACGACGGGGTGAGCACCAGCGAGCCCGCCTCGCCCTTGGTGATGTCCCCCAGTTCGAGCGCGGCCGTCATCTGCGACTTGACGTGCAAACTCTCGTGTCCCGCCGGCGTGATCGTGCCGTCGGGGGTCGCGAGCTGCACCTTCAGGTCGGCGTCGGCGGACCCGGTCGCGAGCGCCACCAGCCGTACGTCCGTGGCGTCCGCCGGGATGCCCGGCAGCACCACGCTGCCCGCCGGGGTGCCGGAGGCGGTCAGCCAGTCGCTGCCGCCCGCGTCGTCGGCGGCCCGCACCGCCGCGCCGACCCGGCCCGCGCGGGTGGAGACGTGGACGGTCACATTGGGCACGGCCTCGCTGGTCAGGGTGGAGAGCAGCACCGGGACACTGGACCGGGCGGGCACCGGGATGCCCTCCCCCGTCTCGGCCTTGACGGCGCCGTCCGCCCCGTACAGCTCGATGTCCACGATGGCGACGGTGTCGTCGGGGTTGGTGAGGTGGACGTAATCCTGGCGGGAGCGCTCGGTGCTGGCGCCGGGGAACCAGAAGTCGGTGTCGGGCGCGGTGCAGGTCATGCCGAGCAGCCCGCGCGCGCCGCCCACGCTCACCGTGGTGGTCTGCTGCGTGGTCCAGCCGGGGGCGAAGCGGCCGGTGGCCGTGCCGACGAGCGCGGGCGAGCTGGCGCCGCTCGACTCGGCGGAGACGGGGGTGCCCGGCTCCTTGAGGGTGACGAAGGGCTTCCCGTCCGCGGCGACGCCCTTCCCCGCGTCGGCCTGCTTCTCCTCGTCCTTCTTGTCGTCGTCCTTCTTCCCGTCGTCCGTGCCGCCCGGTTCGGCGAGGGTGACCGTGGACTCCTTGAGCTCGGCGGAGCCGCCCGCGTCGGCGGCGGGCTCACTGTCCGCGCCGCCCTTCCCGGTGGGCGTGATGGAGGTGTACGTGGTCTCCGCGACGTCCGAGACGCTGGGCGCCGGGCAGAGCTGGCTCGTGCGCTCCACGGGGAGCCGGGCGACGGTGCCCGAGGCCGTCGTATCCGCGTCCGCCGGGGCGGACATCGAGGCGAAGCCGGTGACGGCGGCGAGGGCGGTGGCGGCCGCGATGAGGGAGAGGGTCGTACGGTTCACTGGTTGCTGTTCCCGTCGGGGCGCTGGCGCGGGTCGTTCTGGTCACCGTCGGCGTAGGGCTGCCGCTGGCCGTATCCGTACGGGTCGTACGGCTGCTGGTCGTACGGCTGCTGGTCGTACGCTCCGGGCTCCGCGTACGTGCCCTGCTGCTGGTACGGGTCGGGGTCACCCTGATAGGGCTGCCGCTGTTGCTGGTACTGCTGCTGGTACGGGTCCCCGGCGTACTGCCCCGCCTGGTAGGGGTCCCGCCCCTCGGCGGAGGTCGGACCCTGGCCGTACGCGGCATGCGCGTTCCGGTCCGCGCTCACAGCGCCGTCCGGGCTCGTGGTGGCACCCGGGGTCACATTGCCGTTGGCGTACGTGGAGCTGTCCCACTCGTCGTACGCCGGCTGCGCGGGCACGGTCCCGTACGCCTGCCGCTGTTCCTCCGCCGGCACCGCGGTCGCCGTCACCGTCGCGGCGGGCGCCTCGGCCCCGGTGGTCCCGGCATCGGGGGCCGCGACGGCCTCCTCGGCCTCGGCCGCCGCCCGGAGACGGCGTGCCCTGCGGCCCTCGCCCTCCACCGGCTGCGCCGGGATCTCGATGTCCTCCTCCGGCAGGTCGTCGTCGATCTCACGGCGCCGCCCCGGCAGGGCGAGCACCAGCAGGAAGACGGCGAGCGCGCCCTGGGTCCAGACCCAGGCGGTGTGGGTGATCGGGTCCTCGTAGGTGAGGTCGAGACGGCCGCCGCCGCCGGGGAGCTCGAAGCCCTGGGCCCAGCCGTCGACGGTCCTCTTCGTCAGTACCTCACCGTCGAGGGTGGCCTGCCACCCCTCGGCGGCCCGGTCCGCGATCCGCAGCACGCGCCCGGCGGCGCCCGCCGGGATCTCCGTGTGCGCCTCGACGGGCCCGGAGGCGACCGCGAGCGACTCGCCGCCGCCCTTGCCGTCGACGATCGTGGCGCGCGCGATCTGCCGGTCCACGCGCCAGAGCGCGCTGCCGTCGAGCTGGCTCAGCCGGGTCAGCCCCGGGGTGGCGTCGAGGGTGCGGCCGGTCTCCGCGGGGGCCCCGTCCCGTACCAGGACGTAACGGACGGCGAAGCCGCTGAGCGTGTCGGTCTGGTCGGCGCCCGAGCCGGCGACGAGGTTCGCGACGACCTTGTCGAGCCGCGCGTCGCCGCCGCCCGCCACGGTCAGCTCGGCGTCGCCGAGCCGCCCGCCCGAGCCGCGGACCAGGGAGTACGAGATCTCGGCGGGCGAGGTGCCGCCGAGGACCAGGGTGCGCGGCTGGTCGCGGGTGACGCTCTCCTCCGCGACGAACGCGGGCACCTGGACCGGGTCGCGGCGCTCCAGCGGGCCCGCGGCGCCGCTGAACATCCAGCCGACGGCGGCGATCAGCGGGGCGAGTCCGGCGGCGGCGGCGATGAGTACGGCGACGGGCTGGCGCCAGCCGAAGCTCTCGGCGGCGACCCTGATCCGCGCGCCGTCCGCGCCGAGGATGGCCGCCGCGATCATCGCGAGGCCTTGGACGAGGGTGGCGGGCCCTGCCCAGCCCGAGTTGTTGGACAGGACGGCGAAGACCATCGCGACCAGCGCCGCCAGCCACGCCGAGCGGATCGCGAACTGCCGTTCGGCACGGAGCAGCGCCGCCAGGGCGGCCAGTACGATCCCGGCCATCAGGACGCCGCCGACGGCCTTGGGGCCGCCGGGGCTCATCCCGAGCAGGTCGATCGGGGAGGCCGTCCCCGTACCGAATTCGAGACCGGCCTCGCGGAAGAGCGCGGACGGGTCGGTGAGCAGCGAGAACGACCAGGGCGCGAGGAGCAGGACGGGGGTGCCGAGCCCGGCGAGGACGCGCGGCCCGTACCCGGCGAGGTCCCGGCGGCGCAGCACCAGCACGCCGAGGCCGAGCACCAGTGCCAGCGGCCAGACGACGGGGGTGAAGGCCATCGTGAAGGTGAGCAGGAAGGCGTACGCCCAGGTGGCGCGCCAGCTTCCGCGCGCCTGCGGGTCGCCGCCGCCGCGCATCGCGTACGCGGAGACGGCGGCGCGGGCGAGCAGCGGCAGCAGGACGGCGAGGACGGCCGTGCCGAGCCGGCCGGTGGCCAGCGCGCCGGTCGCGGCGGGCAGGAACGCGTACGCGACGCTCGCCCAGGCGCGCAGCAGCCGGGACGGGACGAGTGAGCGCGAGGCGAAGTACGCGGTGACCCCGGCGAGCGGTACCGAGCAGACCAGGAGCACGGTCAGCGCGAGGCCGGTGGAGCCGAGGAAGAAGACCGACAGGGCGGCCAGTACGGCGAGGTAGGGCGGCGCGGTGGCGGTGACGCCCGTACCGACGGGGTGCCAGCCGTCGGCGTACCGGGACCAGAGGTCGGAGATGTCGGCGGGTGCGGGCAGCAGGGCGCCGCCCGCGAGCGCGCCGGCGCCGAGCAGGCCGCGGCAGGCGACGAGCGAGACGAGGAGGAGGATCGCGAAGAGCACGGGTCCCGGCTTGTGCGCGAGCTTCTTCAGCCGGGCGAACTGCTCGATCTCCATGAAGTCGGCGTCGTCGCCGCCGGGGCCCGACTCGACGGCGCCGTGGCGTGAGCCGCCGGTGTCGGAGTCGGAGTCGCCGCCGAGGCTCGTGGCGATCTGCTCGACGGTGGCACGGACGGTCGCCCCGGCCGGCGGGAAGAGGGGGCGCAGTTCGGCCGCCTCCACGACGCCCTTGCCGCGTTCCTTGCGGGCGCTGACGATCCGTCCGGGCCGCAGCAGGGTGCCGAGGAGCCCGGTGACCTCGTCGACGGCCTGTCCCGGCGCTTTGCCCACCAGATAGGCGAGCGTGCGCAGGAGCGTACCGAGGACGAGCCGGAAGAGGACGTAGGGAAGGACGGCGGCCCGCGCGTTGACGAGCATGGTGTAGACGGCGCCGGCCTTGTCGACGCGGTGCGGGTTGACGACGGAGCGGCCCGCGCAGTCGACCGTACGGCGCTCGCGGGCGGACGCCTCGGCGTGCCGCAGGACGGCGTCGGGGGCGACGAGGACCCGGTGTCCGGCGGCGTGCGCGCGCCAGCACAGGTCGACGTCGTCGCGCATGAGCGGAAGTCTGCGGTCGAAGCCGCCGAGTTCGTCCCAGACGTCGCGGCGGATGAGCATCCCGGCGGAGGAGACGGACAGGACGGTACGGACCTGGTCGTGCTGGCCCTGGTCCTGTTCGCGGCGGTCGAGCCCGGTCCAGCGGCGTCCGCTGTTGGCGATGGTGACGCCGACTTCGAGGAGCTGCTTGCGGTCGTACCAGCCGCGGAGTTTGGGGCCGACGACGGCGGCGTACTGGTCGGAGTCCGCGACGCGCAGGAGTTCGGCGAGCGCGTCGGGGGCCGGCGCGCAGTCGTCGTGGAGGAGCCAGAGCCACTGCACGGGTTCGCCGTGCGGCAGTTCGGGCAGGTCGTAGTTCTCGTCGCGCCAGGTCCTGGTGACGGGGTCCCAGCCGCCGGGCCGCTTCAGATAGGGCAGATCGTCGGGGGTGAGCACCCCGGCCATCGCGGCGGCCTCTTCCACGGCGGTGCCGAAGCCGGAGCGGCGCGCGAGATGCAGCACGTGCTCGTCGCCGAGCGCCTCGGTGAGCAGCCGGGCCGAGTCGTCGGCGCTGCCGGTGTCGGCTGCCATGACGTTCTGTACGGGGCGTTCCTGGCCGAGCAGGCCCGTGAGGGCGTCGGGCAGCCAGCGCGCGCCGTCGTGGGCGACGAGGACCGCGGTGACGACGTGCCGCGGGAACTCGGGGGCGCTGGTGGTGGCGGGAACGAACGCGGCGGTGGTGGGGGACATTGAGGTGGCGGGCCCTCCGGCCGGGGGGTCGCCCCGAAGGGGCGTGGGAGCGTCTCGGACGGGGCCCCACACTAACGGTAGGAATGCGCGCGGGGCGCCCGGCGCTCGATGTGCCCGGTGCGGCGGCAGGCGTGTTGCCGGGTCCTGGGGGCGGAGCGCGCGGGGGTGCGGAAGGGCGCGAGCGCACGGAAGGACGCGGGGCGTGGGCGGGCGCGGAGGTTCGGCAGGGCGCGCGGGCGGGGAAGGCGCGCGCCGGGAAACACAACGGTCCGCCGCCTGCGGGGAGGTGCAGACTGCGGACCGTGCCATATACGTGTACGTAAGGGAGCGTGCGGCGGTATTCCTCTGTCGCGGCCGGTGTCCGGCCGGACGGCGTTCAGATGGCGGCCTTCTTCAGACGGCGCCGCTCGCGCTCGGACAACCCGCCCCAGATACCGAATCTCTCGTCGTTGGCGAGGGCGTACTCAAGGCATTCCGAACGGACTTCACAGGCGAGGCAGACCTTCTTGGCCTCGCGGGTGGAACCACCCTTCTCGGGGAAGAAGGACTCGGGATCGGTCTGGGCGCACAAGGCGCGCTCCTGCCAGCCGAGTTCCTCTTCCGCGTCCTCGACCAGCAGTTGTTGGAACAGCTCGGTCATGTGCGCCCCTCGTCTGTCTTTTGCGTCCCCGTGGGTATGGCCGCTGTCGAGTTCGGCCGAACGACACGAGTGAAATTACAAGTGTGTGCTCCGGTCCGGTCAAGCCGAGATCTGCTATCGGGCCCGGTATTCACTCTGCGGAACCAAGGCTATGCGGAAAGTGTTCAAATCACCAAAAACCTGACACATGCCACTGGCCTGCCCGCATCACCGCATCCACCCCCCTCCTGCCCCTCTTCCGGCAGAAGAGACGTCACGCACTCCGATCTTGTTGCGGGCCCGGCCGCAGAAGCGATCCGGATCACAGTCTGATCACGAGGGCGCCGAGGTGTTTACGAGCACGGTCGCTGCCCCATGTGTCCGCACCCCTTCGCGCACAAACCTTTCTCCGGACGGAGCAACCGGATGAGGTGAAACATTGCCGCCAAATCGGTCATTGAGTTGACATCCGGAACGGGATTCGCGACCTTAGGTCTCATGCCAGCGCACCGCACGCACCCCGCGACCCACGTCCGTGGATTCCGCAGTGCTGTCCAGGCGCGCTGTTGCTGCTCAAGCTGTTCCGGCTGTTGAAGCCCCCCGGCTCCGGTCGAACCTCTCTCACCTCCCCCTTTTTCCGGTAGCGCACGTCCTTTCTCTGCCGAGGAACCACAGCACCCCATGAACAGCGACAGCGACATCCAGATCGCCGGTGACCTCCTTGAGGTCCAGCACCTCCTCCGCCCCGCCCGGGAGCACCCGGTCACCGTGGCCGAATTCGCCGGCCTCGCCCGTACCCTCGCGGCCGACCGCGCCCAGTGGGCCCCGCACGTCCGGTACGACGCGACCAGCCGCTGGTACCGCCGGCTGCGCACCGGCCCCGGCTACGAGGTGTGGCTGCTCTCCTGGGTACCGGGACAGGGCAGCGGATCACACGACCACGGCCCCTCCTCCGGCGTACTGACGGTGCTCGACGGAGAACTGACGGAGCGTTCGCAGAGCGGAAGCCGGACGCTCGCACCGGGCGCACAGCGGGTCTTCGCCCCCGGATACGTCCACGAAGTGGTCAACGCGGCGATCGAACCGGCCGTGAGCCTGCACATCTACTACCCCGGCCTGACCGAGATGCCCATGCACTCCGCCCGCTGCGCCCCGGCGGCCCAAGGTGTCGTACCCGCCTGACATGCCCACCCGTCACCCGACCACCACCCCTCAACGATCAGCCTGCGGCTGACAGCCCCAGCCGTCACCCGACCACCACCCCTCAACGATCAGCCTGCGGCTGACAGCTCCACCCGTCACCCGACCACCACCCCTCAACGATCAGCCTGCGGCTGACAGACTGTTCTCCATGCGCATTGTGGTTCTGGCCGGCGGCATCGGCGGCGCCCGTTTCCTGCGCGGCCTCAAGCAGGCCGCGCCGGACGCGGACGTCACGGTGATCGGCAACACCGGCGACGACATCCATCTGTTCGGGCTGAAGGTCTGCCCGGACCTCGACACCGTGATGTACACCCTCGGCGGTGGCATCAATGAGGAACAGGGCTGGGGACGTACCGACGAGACGTTCCTGATCAAGGAGGAGCTGGCGGCGTACGGCGTGGGGCCCGGCTGGTTCGGCCTCGGCGACCGCGACTTCGCCACCCACATCGTCCGTACGCAGATGATCAACGCGGGCTATCCGCTCAGCGCCGTCACGGAGGCGCTCTGCGACCGCTGGAAGCCGGGTGTACGGCTGCTGCCGATGACCGACGACCGCGTCGAGACCCATGTCGCGGTCACGCTGCCCGACAGTGGCTCCGCCACGGGGGCCGGCGAGCGCAAGGCCGTGCACTTCCAGGAGTACTGGGTGAGGTTGCGGGCGTCCGTGGACGCGCAGGCCATCGTCCCCGTCGGAGCCGACCAGGCCAAGCCGGCGCCGGGCGTGCTGGAGGCGATCGGCGCCGCCGACGTCATCCTCTTCCCGCCGTCGAACCCGGTGGTCAGCATCGGCACGATCCTGGCCGTGCCCGGCATACGGGAGGCCATCGCCGAGGCGGGCGTGCCGGTCGTCGGCCTCTCCCCCATCGTCGGGGGCGCTCCGGTGCGCGGAATGGCCGACAAGGTGCTCGCCGCGATCGGCGTCGAGGCGACAGCGTCCGCCGTCGCCCTGCACTACGGCTCCGGGCTGCTCGACGGCTGGCTGGTCGACACCGTGGACGCCGGCGCGGTGGACGCGATCGAGGAGGCGGGCATCCGCAGCCGGTCCGTCCCGCTGATGATGACGGACGTGGACGCCACCGCTGCCATGGCCCGCGAGGCACTGGCGCTGGCCGAGGAGGTGCGGGCATGACCCTCTCGTACGGTGTCCGCGCCCTGCCGGGACTGCCCGAGGTGCGCCCCGGCGACGACCTCGCGAAGCTGATCGCGGCGGCCGGTGCCGGGCTCACCGACGGCGATGTCCTGCTGGTCACCTCGAAGATCGTCTCCAAGGCCGAGGGCCGGATCGTCGAAGCGACGGACCGCGAGGCGGCGATCGACGCGGAGACGGTACGGGTCGTCGCGCGGCGCGGGCCGCTCCGTATCGTCGAGAACCGGCAGGGACTCGTCATGGCGGCGGCCGGGGTCGACGCCTCCAACACCGCGCCCGGAACGGTCCTGCTGCTGCCAGAGGACCCCGACGCCTCGGCGCGGGCGATCCGGCGGGGGCTGCGCGACGCGCTCGGCCTCGACCTCGGCGTGATCGTCACGGACACCTTCGGACGCCCCTGGCGCAACGGGCTGACGGATGTGGCGATCGGGGCGGCGGGCGTACGGGTCCTGGAGGACCTGCGGGGCGGGACGGACGTGCACGGCAATCCGCTGTCCGCGACGGTCGTGGCCCTCGCGGACGAGCTGGCCGCCGCCGGTGACCTGGTGAAGGGCAAGGCGGAGAACCTGCCGGTGGCGGTGGTGAGCGGACTGGGACACCTCGTGTCCCCGTACGGAGCGGACGGCAGGGACGACGCGGAAGGCACGGAGAACGCGGACACCGGCGCACGCGCGCTGGTGCGGGTCGCCGCCGACGACATGTTCCGGCTCGGCACCTCCGAGGCGGTACGGGAAGCGGTCACCCAGCGCCGTACGGTCCGTGACTTCACCGACGAGCCGGTCGACCCGGGCGCGGTCCGCCGCGCGGTCGCCGCGGCGATCACCGCCCCGGCACCGCACCACACGACGCCGTGGCGCTTCGTCCTCCTGGAGTCCCCCGCCGCACGGCTGCGGCTCCTCGACGCGATGCGCGACGCGTGGATCGCGGACCTGCGCCGCGACGGCAAGTCCGAGGAGTCGGTCGCCCGCCGCGTACGCCGCGGTGACGTGCTGCGCAAGGCGCCGTATCTGGTGGTGCCGTGCCTGGTCACGGACGGCTCGCACACGTACGGCGACGACCGGCGGGACGGCGCCGAGCGCGAGATGTTCGTGGTCGCGATGGGCGCGGGCGTCCAGAACCTCCTGGTCGCGCTGGCCGGCGAGCGGCTGGGCTCCGCGTGGGTCTCGTCGACGATGTTCTGCCGCGAGGTCGTACGGGAAGTCCTGGACCTGCCCGAGAAGTGGGACCCGATGGGCGCTGTCGCGGTGGGCCACGCGGCGGCCCCGCCGAAGGAACGGCCGGGGCGGTCGGCGGAGACGTTCATCGAGGTGCGCTGAGAGTGGGCCGGACGCGGGCCCGGCCCGGCCGGTCGCTCCCCCGCGAAGAGAAGGCCGACCGCTGAACGTGGACCTCGCGAGCGTCCTGATCAACACCGTGGTCATCGCGCTGCCGTTCGGCGTCGGGCTGCTGCTGGTCAAGGCGGTCCATCTGTTCGTCAGCCGGCGCTGGTTCTTCTCCCGTACCGTCGGCGGTCCCTGGCGCGGGGTGGAGCTGATCGCGCTGAGTCTCGGCGCGGGGCTCCCGGCCTACGTGGCCGGGCTGTCCGTCGGCTGGAACAGCGGAGGCACGGGCACCGCCTGCTACCGGGCGGTGGGCACCTCCATGAGCGACGAGGGACCCCGAGGGGAACTCACGCTCGCCGAGCGGTTCCTCCCGCTGTCCAGCCACTGCCGCTGGGCCGACGGCAGCCACGTCGAACTCGTCCCTGGCTGGGTGAACGTCGTGGTCCTCGCCGCTCTCGCGGGGGTTGCCGTGGGCGCCGCCGTGGCCCTGCGCGGCGTCCGGAGCCGGTAGGCGGGGCTACAGGCGGGCGATGTTCCTGACCGCCATACGGGGCGCGCGGCGCGCCGGGGTACGGCCGCTGAGGAGGATCAGGCGGGTCGCCCGGTGGCGCTGGCCGGCGTACGGGGTGAGGAGTTCCAGCATCGCCGTGTCGTCGGCGTCCCGGTCGTCCGCCAGTGCGTGGCCGACGATGCCCGGCAGGTGGAGGTCGCCGACGGTGACGGCGTCGGGGGCGCCGTTGGACCGCTGGATCACCTCCGCCGAGGTCCAGGGGCCGATGCCGGGGATCAGCTCCAGACGGGCCGTGGCCTCTTCGGGCTCCATGGCCGCGGCCTCCTCCAGGCGGCGGGCGACCCGTACGGCGCGCAGAACGGTCGAGGAGCGCTTGGCGTCCACCCCCGCCTTGTGCCACTCCCAGGAGGGGATCAGCGCCCAGGTCCTGGCGTCCGGCATGACGTACAGCGGCTCACCGGAGGCGAGGGGCGGTCCTGGCGCGGGTTCGCCGTGCGCGCGGACCAGCAGGCGCCAGGCGCGGTACGCCTCGACGGTGGTGACCTTCTGCTCCAGTACGGACGGGATCAGCGACTCCAGTACGAGCCCGGTCCGGCAGAGCCGCAGCCCCGGCCGGCGCCGCAGGGCGTCGACGAGGAGCCGGTGACGCGGTACGAAGGCGTCCGGCTCGTCGGACGCGCCGAGCAGTCCGGGAAGGTGGTCCAGCAGCCACCGCGCGCCGGGCCCCCACGCCTCGGCGTCCACGCCGCCGCCCCGCGCGACGAGCCGCAGTGCGCCGGGCCCGGCGGGCGTCCGGCTCGCACGGCGCACCGCGCCGCCCGGCTCGGCCCGGAAGGTCGGGTCGCCGGGGCCGCGCCGGAGCGGTCCCAGGGTGAGTCCGAGGTCGTACACGCCCTCCGGAGGCGTCCAGCGGCGGCGCAGGCCCTCCGCCTCCGGGGAGCGGGCGGGGCCGGGCACGACAGCACCCGGCGCACGCGCGGGGGACGCGGGGCGCGCGGTGCGGGGGGCGAAGCGTCCTGCCACGGGTGGGGTCCTCGGGGGTCGGGGTCCCCACGAGGGTAGTCCCCGGGCAGGCGGCCTCCGGAACGGCGGTCTCCAGAAGAGCGGTCCCCTGGAGGCGGCCTCTAGAAGAGCGGTCTCCACGAGCCGGTCTCCAGAAGGGCGGTCTCCACGAGGCAGCCGCTACGAAGGCGACCGGTGGCGCGCGGGCCCGCCCTACGCGTCGGACGAGAAGCGCACCGCCCCCGCCGGGAGCACCGCGTCGCACCACACCCGTGCGCCGTCGCGCAGCTCGTTGTCGGCGCCCACCACCGCGCCGTCCCCGACCACCACCCCCGACAGGACCGCGCGGGCACCCACCCGCGCGCCTTCGCCGATCAGCGAGTCCGTGACCACCGCGCCCGGTCCCACCACAGCGCCGGCCAGCACCGCGCTCCCCGTGACGCGCGCGCCCGCGCCGATCGTGGCGCCCTCGGCGACCACCGTGCCGGCCGTGAGCTTCGCGTCGGCGGCCACCGAGGCCGTCGGCAGGACCAGCCGTTCGCCGCAGCGGCCGGGGACCGCCGGGGACGGGGCGCGGCCCAGGACGAGGTCGGCGGAGCCGCGTACGAACGCCTGGGGCGTGCCCAGGTCCAGCCAGTACGTGGAGTCGACCATGCCCTGGAGATGGGCCCCGGCGGCCAGCAGGCCGGGGAAGGTCTCCCGCTCCACCGAGACCGGCCGGCCCGCCGGGATGGCGTCGATCACCGAGCGCCGGAAGACGTACGCGCCCGCGTTGATCTGGTCGGTGACGATCTCCTCCGGTGTCTGCGGCTTCTCCAGGAACGCCGTCACCCGCCCGTCCGCGTCCGTCGGCACCAGGCCGAAGGCGCGCGGGTCGGCGACCCGGGTGAGGTGCAGCGACACATCCGCCCCCGACGCGGTGTGCGTCGCGACGAGGGCCCGGATGTCGAGGCCGGTCAGGATGTCACCGTTGAAGATCAGCACCGGCTCGTCGGGGCCCGAGCGCAGCCGCGACGCCACGTTGCGCAGGGCGCCGCCCGTGCCGAGCGGATCGCGTTCGGTCACGTACTCCAGGCTCAGCCCGAGGGACGAGCCGTCCCCGAAGTACGGTTCGAAGACCTCCGCGAGGTACGACGTGGCGAGGACGACATGCTCGACGCCCGCCGCTCTCGCCCGCGCCAGTTGGTGCGTGAGGAACGGGACGCCGGCCGCCGGGACCATGGGCTTCGGGGTACGCGCCGTCAGGGGCCTGAGCCGCGTGCCCTTGCCACCGACCAGAAGGATCGCTTCAGTCACCGTGTCGTCTCCGCTTCCTGCTGGGGCCGGTTCCTCGTGCATACGTACATACGCACATACATACAGGCGTACACGCAAAGAACTGACCAGTGGTAGCGACCTGTTCGACGTCAGCGGCCCTGATACCTGGCCGCCGACGTACGGACGGCGCCGAGCTTCCCGTAGAGACGAGTCCCCGGGCAGTCGGTGCTGAACCCGTCCCGGTGACCGGAGATGGTGTTCAGGCTGACGCGCGCGCCCTTGCCGTACTTCCCGCTCCCCCCTGAGGTCAGCGTGACCTTCCCCCGCGGGTTCCTGCCGTGCAGACCGAGCTTCCAGGCGGTGAGCTTGGCGACGGCGTTGGTGGCCGCCGACGGCGGATTCGTCCCGCTGTACGACCCGAGGACGGCGATGCCCGTGGTGTTCGAGTTGAAGCCGAGCGTGTGCGCCCCCAGCACCGGCTTGGCCACGCCCCCGGCGCGCCCCTCGTAGATGTTTCCGCACTTGTCGACGGCGAAGTTGTAGCCGAGGTCGCGCCAGCCGCTGCTCTTGACGTGGTAGCGGTAGATACCGCGCAGGACGGAGGGCGACTGCTTGCAGGTGTAGTTGTTGCCGGTCGCGCTGTGGTGCACGAACGCCGCCTTCACCGTGCCGGTGTAGCCGAACCGCTTCTCGCGCAGCGACTCGTTCGCGCCCCATCCCTTGCGGGTGATGATGCGCGGGCGCGGCGCGGCGTACCGCCTCGCGGCGGCGTCGGCCACCTGCGCCTCGACCGCCGCCTTGGTGAGGGCGGGGATCTCGGCGGCGCCCAGTTCCGTCTGCCCTTCGTTGGCGGCCGAACTGGCCATGTCCTCGGCGGACATGGCGGCTCCGCCCGCCAACTCGCCGGTCATGGTGCCGCTCGCGGGGGACGTTCCCGTCTCCAGGCTCGCCGGGGTACCGGTCGCGGTGCCTGACTCGGTGCCCGGCCGGGCTTCCGGCCGAGCTTCCTCGTTGCTGTCCGGCCCGCCTTCCGACGGTGTGTACGGCAGCGTCTCGGGCTCTTCCCCCGGGTCGATCAGCTCCAGCCGGAGACCCCGCGGCAGCAGCGAACGTACCGGCCCCGTCTCGTTCTCCTCCTCGGTGGCGCGCACCCGCAGCTCCACTCCGTCCGAGCCGCCGACCCACAGAGGGGCGGTCGAGCCGCGTACGGTCCCCGAGTCCCGCTCCTGCGTCCCGGGGTCGGCGCCGTGCTCCTGGTTGTGCGTCTCGACCTCCAGCCAGTCGGACCAGACGTGGGTGCCGACCGCGCGGGTACGGACCTGGACCGTGCCGCGGAGTTCGTCGTCGGCGTCGTCCCAGACGACGCCGACCAGCGAGAAGGGCCGTACGTCCCGCGCGGCCACCCCCTGTTCCGCGGCGGCGCCCCGCGCCCGGGTCGAGCCGAGGGGCCGCAGCGGTACGGACTCGGTGGAGCCCGGCACCGCCACCGCGGGGTGGGCCTGCGGGCCGGTCCAGGGGCCGGCGTTCCGACCGGACGGTGGGGCTGCCGGGGACGCGGCGAGCGCGCCCGACGGCAGCGACAGCGGGAGAACGAGTACGGCGGTGCACGCCACGCCGATCGAGGTTGCAAGGTAGGCACGCATGAGCCGATCCTCGGCGCGTCCTCCCCGCCGCGCGCGCCGGGGAGACTGACGGCCCGTCGGTCCAACCGGTGTACGCGTCACCGGTACGGCGGTAGCCGTACCGGCCGCCCGCGTACCCTTTCCCGGATGAACGCCAGCGACCGCACCCCCGCCGACCTGCTGCGATCCGCTCTCACCGCGGACCCGGCCCGCCCCTTGATCACCTTCTACGACGATGCCACCGGTGAACGCGTCGAATTGTCGGTGGCCACCTTCGCCAATTGGGTGTCCAAGACCGCCAACCTGCTCCAGGGCGACCTGTCCGCGGAGCCGGGCGACCGGCTGGCGCTGCTGCTCCCCGCGCACTGGCAGAGCGCCGTCTGGCTGCTCGCCTGCTCCTCGGTCGGCGTGACCGTCGAGATCGGCGGCGACCCGGCGGCGGCCGACCTCGTGGTCAGCGGCCCCGACCCCGACGCGCTCGCGGCGGCGCGCGCGTGCACCGGCGAGCGGGTGGCCCTCGCGCTGCGCCCGCTCGGCGGCCGGTTCCCGCAGCCTCCGGAGGGGTTCGCCGACTACGCCGTGGAGGTGCCGGGCCAGGGCGACCGCTTCGCGCCGTACGCCCCGGTGGACCCGGCCGCGCCCGCGCTCCGTGTCGGCGGTACGGAGCTGACCTCGGCCGCGCTGGTCACGCGGGCGCGCGCGGACGCCACGGAGCGCGGGCTCGGGCCCGGCTCGCGGCTGCTGTCGGGGCTCGGGTACGAGAGGTGGGAGGGGCTGTCGGCGGGGCTGTTCGCACCGCTCGCGGCGGGCGGGTCCGTCGTCCTGTGCCGCCATGTCGACAAGCTCTCGGCGGCGGGGCTCGCGGAGCGGGTGGCCAGTGAACGGGTGACCGACAGCCTCGTGTGACCGGCCCCTTCTTCCGCTTTCCTCCCCCTTCTCCCCCTCCTTCTTCCCTCCTTCTTCACCGCAGGGTTTCGCGGTTAGGGCGCCGTGACCAAACCGCAGCACATGATCGGCGAAACGTGCAACGCACAGCACAACCAAGCGTGGTGCTCGCCCGTCTACGACAGCGACCGGCGGCCTGTGTGTGTCGCCGACGCCTTGAAGGATGGACGAAGACGTGACCGAAAGTGCTGGCACGCCGCCCGAACCGGAGAAGAAGTCCACGGATTCCACCACTCCGGAGGACACCGAGAAGACCGAGGCGGGCACCGCACTCCGTACCGACAGCACGAGCGACAGCACGAGCGACAACGCGACCGACAGCACGGCGGAGGACAGCGCGGAAGAGGCGAAGGACGCGAAGGACGCAGAAGGCCCGGAAGGCCCGGAGGACAACGATGCCGGGACCGCCGCCGAACCGCCCCGCCGCAAGCGCCGCTGGCTGCGCTGGGTCGCGGCCGGGACCTCCGTGGTCGTGCTCGGGGCCTCCGGCGCCGGCTGGTGGGCCTACCGGAAGCTCGACCGGAACATCACCACCGACACCTCCGCCGCCGCCGAACTCCGTACGTACGAGAAGGAACGCCCCACCCCGGTCGCCCTGGACGCGCAGAACATCCTGCTGATCGGCTCCGACAGCCGGGCCGGCAAGGGCAACAGCAAGTACGGGCGGGACGAGGGCGGTTCGCAGCGCTCCGACACCGCGATCCTGCTGCATCTCGCCGCCGACCGGGAGAGCGCGACGGCCATGTCGATACCGCGCGACCTGATGGTGGACATACCGGGCTGCCGCTCCTCGGACGGCGACCGCACGGAGGCGCAGTTCTCGCAGTTCAACTGGGCTTTCCAGTTCGGTGGCGCCGCGTGCACCATCCGCACGGTCGAGAAGCTCACCGGCATCCGCGTCGACCACCACATCGTGATCGACTTCAGCGGCTTCGAGGACACCGTGGACGCGGTCGACGGGGTCGAGGTCTGCCTGAAGGAGCCGGTCGACGACGTGCAGGCGCATCTCAAGCTCCCCGAGGGCCGGCAGAAGCTCACCGGCGAGCAGGCGCTCGGTTACGTACGGGCGCGGCACGGCATCGGGGACGGCAGCGACACCCAGCGCATGGACCGGCAGCAGCGTTTCCTCGGCGCCCTGTTCAAAAAGGTGCAGAGCAACGGGGTGCTGCTCAATCCGACGCGGCTCTATCCGGTACTGGACGCGGTGACGAAGTCCATCACCACCGACGCGGGGCTGAACAGCCTCGGCGACCTGTACGACCTGGCGGGCTCGATGCGGGGCGTGCCGACGGAGAAGGTCCAGTTCCTGACCGTGCCCCGGCAGCCGTACACCCTGGACCCCAACCGCGACGAACTCGTCGAGTCCAGCGCACGGAAGCTCTTCGAGCGGCTGCGCGACGACGAACCCGTCGAGATAGCCACGACCGCCGCGCCCTCGGACTCCGCGTCGGACTCCGCGTCGGACTCCGCGTCGGACTCCGCGTCGGACGCGAAGACCGAGCCGAACGCGTCGTCACCGTCGCCGTCGGAAACGAGTTCCCCGTCCGCGAACTCGTCCAGCGCCTCGGACCCTTCCGGCGCCCCCTCTCCCCGCACGACTCCGGCACCCACTTTCACGGGCTCCAATGCCGAGAAGGGCATGTGCGGGTAAAGCAATGGGCAAGGAGAAGCGCACACTCCATGGAGATTGGGCAGATTGCCCGCTTGTAAGGAGTGAGGAATTTGTCACGGGCGTCGCTTGACGTTGAACTAGGCGGATAGTGTGACGCGATCCGGTGCATCCGGCCGTTTGGTCGCGCACTGCTGGATCGAAAACCGAGCGCCTTCGGGGAAGGCGACTCGCGTGGCACCGACGGAGGATTCAGGCAACCGTGGATGCGCAAAGCCGTGGGCAGTCGGACGGAATCGACCCCGCCGACCAGTGGGTCCTCAATCCGCAGACAGGTAACTACGAGCTGCGACTGGACCACTCCGAAGGGCAGTCACCGGCCGCCCCGTCAGGCGCCGCCCCCACCGGCGGCAGAAGAAAGAAACCGGCCCCCGAGAGCGGCTCCGCCACTGCGCCGGGCCCCCGGTCGGGCGGGCGGAGCCGGAACGACGGCGGGAGCGGTAGCGGGGCGCAGCGCGCCGAGGTCCCCGGGCAGCGCAGCCGTCGCGCGGGCAAGGGAGCGGCAGCCGACGCCGCTGCCGCCGCGCCGGGCCGGCGCAAGCGCAAGCCCAAGAAGTCGGGCGGGAAGAAGGCGCTGGTCTGGACGGGCGGGGTGATGGGTTTCGTCCTCGTCGCCGGCTCCGTCGCCGGGTACATCGCGTACCAGCACTTCAACGGCAACATCGCCACGATCGATGTCGAGGGCGCGGGCAGCGGCGGCTTCAAGAAGGACCAGCCCGTCAACATCCTGGTGATCGGTACGGACAAGCGGACCGGCGCGGGCAACGAGGGGTACGGGGACAAGGGCAGTGTCGGCCACGCCGACACCACACTGCTCTTCCATGTCTCCAAGGACCGTTCGAACGCGACGGTGCTCTCCATCCCGCGCGACCTGATCACCGACGTCCCCGACTGCGAGACCAAGACGGAGTCCGGCACCACGGTGATCCCGGGGACGCCGCAGGTCCGTTTCAACACGAGCCTGGGCCAGGACGACCGGGACCCCGGCTGCACGATGCGGACGGTCAAGGAGCTGACCGGCGTCACCGTCGACCACTTCATGATGGCCGACTTCAACGCGGTCAAGACGCTGTCCACCGCGGTCGGTGGCGTCGAGGTCTGTGTCGACAAGGACATCGACGACCCGAAGTCCCATCTCAAGCTGGACAAGGGCAAGACGGTCATCGACGGGGAGCAGGCGCTCGCCTTCGTCCGTACGCGCCACGCCTTCGGTGACGAGAGCGACCTGACCCGGATCCAGACGCAGCAGCAGTTCCTCAGCTCGATGATCCGGACGATGAAGTCCGGCGACACGCTGACCAGTCCGAGCAAGCTGTTCAAGCTGGCGGAGGCGGCCACCAAGGCGCTGACGGTCGACACCGGCATCGGCAGCATCAACAAGCTGAGCGACCTCGCCCAGGAACTCGCCAAGGTCCCGGCCAAGAACATCACCTTCACCAC
Organism: Streptomyces sp. NPDC059092; assembly: GCF_042756365.1. NCBI lineage: Bacteria > Bacillati > Actinomycetota > Actinomycetes > Kitasatosporales > Streptomycetaceae > Streptomyces > Streptomyces sp. NPDC059092. Next base: position 20,243 of record NZ_JBHZEJ010000077.1, on the reverse strand, counting down.
GCTGCCGGTGCTCGACAACCCGGCGGAGGTCGTCAAGGCCACCGTCGTCGTCAACGAGGCCAAGGCGAATCCGCTGTTCGCGATGATGCAGAACGATGTTTCGCTGACCGAGGTGGAAGCGAAGGAGAAGGCCGACAAGAAGGCCGCCGCGAGCAAGCAGGAAGAGCTGCTGAAGGGCGCCAAGGCCGATCCGGCCGACGTGCGGGTCGACGTCTTCAACGGCGGCGGTCCGCAGGGCTCGGCGCAGGAGACGCTCAACTGGCTCCAGAACAGCGAGGGCGTGCTGAAGTCCTCCAACAAGGGCAACGCCCCGGCGAACGTGTCGAAGTCGACGCTGGAGTACGCGCCGAACCAGGCGGACCAGGCGCGCGCCCTCGCGGCGATGATGGGGCTGCCCGCCTCCGCCTTGAAGCCGGGCACGGAGGACGCCGTGGGGCTTGAGGCGATGACGCTGACGCTCGGGGCCGACTTCAAGGGCGCGGGCGTGCCCATCAGCGGATCGGCGAAGGCGCCGGAGGGTGTGCAGAAGGTTGGAGCGGACAAGCAGGTCTGCTCCAAGTGATACGTGAGCACCGGCTCGTACGGCCGGCCTGAGGGGGATCCGGTGGGTACGAGCGGTGTACGGCGGGACGAGGCGCGCGAACGCGGCTCGCACGCCGGGAAACTGGGCTGGGACGACAGCCTGTACGCGGGTGACGAGGCCGGTGGCGAGGGCGCCGGGAACGAGAGGTCGGGGAAGGCCGGGAAGCCCGCCAGGAGCTCGACGAGCGCGACCGACGCGGCGAACGCGGCGAACGCGAGCAACGTGACCGGTGCGAAGGCCGCGGCGGGCGCGGAAGGCACGGAGAGCGCCAAGGCCCGCAGGCCGCTGGCCCGCCGCATACTGCGCTGGGCCACCGCCGTCCTCTCGCTCCTGATACTCGGGACGGCCGGCGCCGGTTATCTGTACTACCGCCACCTCAACGGCAACATCCGCAGCGGCGAGCGCAGCAACAGCTCCAGCGGCCTGGACAAGCCCGCGGCCAACTCGGCGGGCCAGCGGCCCCTGAACATCCTGCTGCTCGGCTCCGACAGCCGTAACAAGCCGGAGAACGTCGAGCTCGGCGGCAGCAAGAGCTCCGTGGGCAGCCCGCCCCTCGCGGACGTCCAGATGCTCGTCCATGTCTCCGCCGACCGGAAGAACGCCTCGGTCGTGAGCATCCCCCGGGACACCCGGGTCGACATTCCCGAGTGCGAGGACACGGAGACCGGCAAGGTCCACCCCGCGACGAACACGATCATCAACGAGACGCTGGCGCGCGGCGGCCCCGGCTGCACCCTCGCCACCTGGGAGAAGCTGACCGGCGTCTACATCGACCACTGGATGACGATCGACTTCTCCGGTGTGGTGAAGATGGCCGACGCGATCGGCGGCGTCGGGGTCTGCGTCAAGGACAACGTCTGGGACCGGCCCCTGCCCGGCGTGCCCGGCGGCTCCGGGCTCAAACTCACGGCGGGCACGCACCAGGTCCAGGGGCAGCAGGCCCTTCAGTGGCTGCGTACCCGGCACGCCTTCGAGAGCGACCTCGGCCGGGCCAAGGCCCAGCACATGTACCTGAACGCGATGATCCGCGAGCTGAAGTCGCAGAACGTCTTCACCGACACCCCCCGGCTGACCGGTCTGGCCGAGGCGGCCACGAAGTCGCTGGAGGTGTCCGAGGAGATCGGTACGGTCAAGAAGCTGTTCGACCTCGCCATGCAGCTCAAGAGCGTGCCGACGAACCGGCTCACCATGACGACGATGCCGACCGTGGTCGACCCGCAGGACGCGAACCATCTCGTCGCCGACGGTGACGCTGCCGACCTGTGGAAGATGGTCCGCGACGACGTGGCCTTCGACAGCAACGGCGACACGGCCGAGGAGAAGGCCGCCGCCGCGGCGGCGGCCAAGCGGAAGCAGGCTGAGGAGAGCACCGTCAAGGAGGCGACCACACCGCCCGCCGAGACCGGTGTGCTCGTCCGCAACGGCACCGGCGGCGCGCAGACCCCCGTGAAGGGCCGCGCCGCCGATGTCACCCAGGCTCTCGTGGCGAAGGGCTACACCCTGGCCAGGGCGGACGCGCAGCTCACGCCGGAGGAGAAGACCACGGTCAGCTACCCGAGCGCCGACCTGGAGGGGAACGCTCAGACGGTCGCCAAGGCCCTCGGCATCCCGACGAGTTCGGTGAAGCGGTCGACGGACGTCTCGGGCGTCACGGTGGTCGTCGGCGCCGACTGGCGCGACGGCTCGTCCTTCCCGAAGGAGAGCGAGCCGGCGGTGGGCGGCGTCCCGGACACGGCGGACGCCCTCAACGGCTCGGAGAAGGAAGCGTGCATGGACGTGTACGCGCCGTACCGCTTCTGATCCACCCACGGGTGCACGCCCGGGTACGGGGCCCGGGTACGGGGACGTACCGCCCGCTTCTGAGCGCCGAGCTGACGCGGGCGGTACGAAGAAGCCCCCGTACGCAGGCGTGCTGCCTGGTACGGGGGCGTCAGGGGCTCGTACGCGGACGGGTTACGCCTCGGCCTCCACCTCGGCCGCCGCCGTACCGGCCGGGCGCGCCGCCGGGCGGCGGCTCGCGATGACCTTCTTCGCCAGCGCCTTCGGGCTGGTGAGGAAGCCGTACCCCCACGACATGTGCATGGTGGCCAGCGCCACCGGGATCTGGAGCCTCGCCTTCGGCGCCAGGCCCTTGCCGGCCGGTACGGAACCGGCCACGATCGCGGCGAGGTAGCCGCCCGGTACGACCAGACCCCACGGTGTGAGCAGCGCACCGACGACGACACCCGCGGCGATGGCGCAGACGGCCGTCGGCGGGGCGAGGTAGCGCAGGTTGATCGAGCCGGAGTGGTAGCGGGCGACGACATGGCGCCAGCGGCCGTACTCCTTGTACTGCTTGGCGAGCGCGCGGACCGAGGGGCGCGGGCGGTACTGGACGCGCAGCTCCGGGGAGAACCAGATCGCGCCGCCGGACTCGCGGATCCGGAAGTTCAGCTCCCAGTCCTGGGCCCGGATGAACTCCTCGTTGTAGCCGCCCAGCCGCTCCAGCGCCTCGCGCCGGAAGACACCCAGATACACGGTTTCTGCGGGGCCCGCCGAGCCACCGGTGTGGAAGGCCGCGTTGCCGACGCCGATCTTCGACGTCATGGCGGCGGCGACGGCGTTCTCCCAGTCGTTCTCGCCCTCGGCGTGCATGATGCCGCCGACGTTCTGCGCGCCGGTCTCCTCCAGCAGCCTGACGGCGGTCGCGATGTAGTTCGGCGAGAGCATGCCGTGGCCGTCGACCCGTACGACGACGGGGTGCCTGGACGCCTTGATCGCCGCGTTGAGCGCCGCGGGGGTGCGGCCCGTCGGGTTGGGCACGGTCCGCACCTGGGCGCGCGCGTGGGAGGCGGTCTCCCGCACCAACTCCGCGGCGATCTCGTCCGTACGGTCCGTGGAGGGGCCCAGGGCGATGACCACCTCCATCTCGCCCTCGTACTCCTGCTCCAGGATGTGCTGGACGGAGTTCCTCAGATGACGTTCCTCGTTGAGCACCGGCATGATCACGGAGACTGCGGGAGGCAGGGCAGGCATGGGGTCCTTCGGGGGCCTTCGGGTTACGGCGGTATGACCGCCCACGTTACCGCGAACGGGGGACAGGGAAGCGCGCCGTCCGGTTGCGGACCGGCGTCGCTGATCGTATGGGCTTACCGTGCTCACGGTCCCCGCTCCCGCCTTGCCCGCCTGTTCACCGCGGAGGTGTCTCTCGTGCCCACGCCGCCCCGCACCACCCGCACCACTCGCACCACCAGCCGTCCGGACGCACGCCGTCGTCCGGACGCGGGGAGAAAAGGCGGGGGAGGAAAAGGCGCGGGGGGAAAGGGCGCCGGGGGAAAGGGCGGGCCGCCCCGCTGGGGGATGCGGATGGCGACGGCCCTCTCCGTCCTGGTCCTGGGCGCGGGCGGGATCGGCCACGCGGTCATGACCAGCCTGGACACCGGGATCGGCCGGATCGACCCGTTCAAGGACATGAAGAACCGGCCGGGCGCGGGGCGCGGGCTCAACCTGCTGCTCGTCGGCACCGACGGCCGCGACAAGATCACGGAGGAGGAGCGGCAGAAGTACCGCCTCGGCGGCGCGCCCTGCCACTGCACCGACACGATCATGCTGGTCCATCTCTCGGCGGACGGAGGCCGCGCCAGCGTGGTGAGCCTCCCCCGTGACAGCTTCGCCGAGCTGCCCGACCACACCGACGCCACCACGGGCAAGCACCACGCCCCGCACCCGGTCAAGCTGAACGCGGCGTACGCGGAGGGCGGGCCGGGTCTGACCGTCCGCACCGTCGAGCACCTGACGGGCGTGAAGATCAGCCACTACCTGGAGGTCGACTTCACCAGCTTCATGAAGACGGTGGACGCGCTGGACGGGGTGGACATCTGCACGACCAAGCCGATGAAGGACTCGTACACCGGGCTCGATCTGGCACCCGGCACGCACCGGATGAACGGCGGCGAAGCCCTTCAGTACGTACGCTCCCGGCATGTCGACAGCGCCGCCGACCTCGGCAGGATGCAGCGCCAGCAGCGCTTCGTCGCCGCCCTGATCGGCCGGGCGACCAGCAGCGGGGTGCTGCTGAACCCGGCCCGGTTCAAGCAGGTCACCTCGACGGTTCTCGGCTCCGTACGGGCCGACGCCGGGTTCGGCGCCGAGCAGATGCTCGCCGTCAACGAGGCGATGCGCGGCTTCTCGCCCTCCTCGTCGGAGTTCACGTCCGTACCGCTGGAAAGTGGCGGCGCCTCGGTCCCGGTCAACGGCGTCGGCGCGACGGTGAAGTGGGACCCGGTGAAGTCGAAGCGGCTCTTCCAGGCGCTGCGCGAGGACAAGCCGCTGACGCCGCCGCGCCGGACGGGGTCAGGTCCCTCCTCCGCGGGGAAGGCCACGGTCGTCGAGGTGAGCCCCGAGGACATCCGTGTACAGGTCTACAACGGGACCCCGGCCGACGGCCTGGGCAAGCAGGTCGACGACGCGCTGCAGGCCACCGGCTTCCGTACGACCGGCTCGCCGCTCACCTCGGACGGCGACGACGTGCGGCGGACGGTGGTGATGTACGACCCGCGCTGGGACCGCTCGGCGAAGTCCCTGGCGGCGGCGCTGCCGGGCAGTGAGCTGCGGGCGGTGAAGCAGCAGGGCGCGACGCTGAAGGTGATGGCGGGGACGGACTACAAGGCGGTGACGCCGGTACGGTCGGAGGAGAACCCGAAGGGGGAGTTCGACGCGACGACCGGCGACCAGGCGGCCTGCCCGTAACCCGCGGTACGGCCCTCATGGGCCCAAACCTCCGAGAGCGCTCCATTCCGGTCAGCATTGCATCAGATTCGCAACGGGCCCGACCCGATTCCCCACCTCCCTGGCTCGGACACAGGCAGGCCCGGCACACTGTTCCGCATGAATGATTGGCCCGATGGGCGGACCGGCGACCGCAACGACCGTTACGGGCGCGGCAGCGGAGGCACACAGCCCGACGGCGCGCGCGTCATGCCGAACGTGCGGCGGGGCGGCGTACCCCAGCAGGCGCCGGGATACGACCAGGGCCAGCGGCAGGGCGCCGGTTACGACAGCGGGTACAACACGGGCCAGGTCTACGGCTCCCCCGAGGGCGGTGGCGGCCAGGGCGGCGGGGGCGGCTCCATTCCGCCGCGGTCCGGCGGGACCCCCGGACCTCGGTACGCGCCCGACTGGGGGCGCCGGATCAAGATCGGCGCGATCGTCCTGGTGGTGCTGCTGCTGGGCACGTCCATCGGTACGTACTTCTGGGCCGACGGCAAGCTCAAGCGCGAGGTCGATCTCTCCAAGGTCATCGAGCGGCCGAGCCAGGGCGACGGCACGAACTATCTGATCGTGGGTTCCGACAGCCGCGAGGGCATGACCGACGAGGACAAGAAGAAGCTCCACACGGGCTCCGCCGAGGGCAAGCGGACCGACTCGATGATGATCCTGCACGACGGCTCGAACGGTCCGACGCTGGTCTCGCTGCCGCGCGACTCGAATGTGACGATCCCGTCGTTCGTGGGCTCGGAGTCCGGCAAGGAGTACCCGAGCACGGGCCGCCAGACCAAGCTGAACGCGGCGTACGCGGAGGACGGCCCGGAGCTGCTGGTCCGTACCGTCGAGTACAACACCGGGCTGCACATCGACCACTACGTGGAGATCGGTTTCGCGGGCTTCGCCAACATCGTGGACGCGATCGGCGGGGTGGAGATGGACATCCCGAAGGCGTTCAAGGACAAGAAGTCGGGCGCCGACTTCCAGGCGGGCACGCAGACCCTCGACGGCGAACAGGCCCTGGCCTTCGTCCGGACGCGGTACGCGTTCGCCGCCAGTGACCTGGACCGTACGAAGAACCAGCAGAAGTTCCTGGCGGCCCTGGCCTCCCAGACGGCCACGCCGGGCACGATCCTGAACCCGTTCAAGCTCTACCCGACGATGGGCGCGGGCCTGGACACCCTGATCGTGGACAAGGACATGTCGCTCTGGTCGCTGAGCCAGATGTTCTTCGCGATGAAGGGCATCACGGGCGGCGACGGGGTCTCCATGAACATGCCGATCTCGGGCAGCGTGGGCGGCAACCTGGTCTGGGACAAGGCGAAGGTCAAGGAGCTGGTGAACCAGCTCAACAACGACGAGAAGGTCACGGTCACCAGCGACTGACACCCGCGTCGTCCACCGCGGCCCCCGCGTCCTCGCCCTCCCGGCGGTGGGAGCGGGGGCCGCGGCGTTTGCGGTACCCGGACGCGCGGGCCCGCCGGCGGACATCACGTACAACCTTCCTCCTGACCGACGCGTCGAATGTGCCGTAGATCAACGCGCGCATGTCCGATGGAGGACCTTTGAGAAAGATCCTGGCCGTGGTGAGCACGGCCGTCGCGCTCTCCGCATCCACACTGATCTTCGCGCCCGGCGCGCAGGCGGCGGAGGTCAGCCTCCGTTCGTTCGCGTGGAGCGCCGAGAAGGACGGCAAGATCCATGTGCTCTACGAGCACTGGGAGCGCAACTCCCTGCCGTCGGACGTCACCGTCCGGATCCGGGAGAAGGGCGGCGACGCGGTGCTCGCCACGCTCGGCCTCAACGACGCCGGGAGCTGCCCCACCGCGTACGACTGCCTGGAGCAGCAGTTCTGGACCGACCCGGTCGAGCTGCCCACGATGGGCGTGTACGCCATCGACCTCGTGGTCAAGGCCGGTACGGCGGGCGAACTCGTCGACCGGGACAACGGTGAGCTGAACTACGGCCTCGCCCCGGAGCTGACCGCCACCGCCGACCGGCAGACCGTGTCGTACGACCACCGCGTGGTCACGGTGAACGGCACGCTCGTCGCGCAGGACCCGAACACGCGTGAGGTCAAGCCGTTCACGGGAGCCAAGGTCTACTCCCGCTACCTGCTGCGGGAGCAGCCGGTGAAGACGGTCGACAAGGCGGGACGTTTCTCCCTGCCGTTCGAGTTCAGCGGTTACGAGACCAACAACACGCAGATCAACGTCTGGTTCCAGGAGAACAGGGCGGAGTTCCCGGTGTCGGTCCACCGGCAGCCCCTGAAGCTGACGGTGGACACCCCCACCGGCTCCGTCACGGCCCCGTACGGCAGCGACGTCCCCACGCGCGGCACGGTGACCCGTACGGCCGACGACGGCACCGAGAAGCCGGCGGGCGGCGTCGGCGTCCTGGTCGGCAGCCGGCACCTCACGAGCACCAAGGAGAACGGCACCTTCACCGGCGCCTTCACCGCCACGACGAACGGTACGACGCGCCTCGACCTCGGCCAGGAGCCGTGGTTCGAGAAGCCCGCCCCGTACCTCTTCCAGGTCAAGACGCCCACCACGAGTACGTTCTCGACGGCCGAGGCCGCTGTGGACAAGTACCGGAAGGTCACCTTCAACGGCAGACTGGACGTCACGTCGGGCTCGTACCCCGCCGGGACGACGGGGCAGGTCTCCATCGACCACTCCCCGGACGGCAAGAACTGGGCGAGCGTGGGCCAGTTCACGGCCGCGTACGGAGCCACGTTCCAGCAGACGGCTCCCACGAAGGGCGTGGCCGACAGCTACTGGCGTCTGCGCCACCTGGCCGCCCCGGGCGTGGAGAGCCGCGTGTACAACCTCGGCCGCGCGTACACCGAGATCCGGAGTGACGACGTCGCGCCCGAGGGCATCCGCAAGGGCACGAGGCTGACGGCCAAGGGCAAGCTGATGCAGAAGTCCGGCACCACCTGGAAGGCGTACGCCGGCCAGAAGGTCCGCGTCTACTTCAAGGCCACCACGCCCGGCGCGGCCTGGAAGGAGCTGGGCAGCGCCAAGACCCTCACGAACGGCACGTTCGGCAAGCAGTTCACGGTGCGGCAGAACGGCACCTGGCAGATGCGCTACGTCGACACGGTGAAGACGCACTACGCCTCGACGGGCCGCGACATCCACGTCGTCATCCGCTAGGGCCTCTCGTTCGGCCCACGCCGGCACCCGCCGGCTTCCCGGCCCCCGGCCCCCGGCGTGACGCCGGGGGCCGCGTGCATGGGGCTGGGGGCTACGGCAGGTTCCTCGCCATCACGATGCGCTGGACCTGGTTCGTGCCCTCGTAGATCTGGGTGATCTTGGCGTCACGCATCATGCGCTCCACCGGGTAGTCGCGCGTGTAGCCGTAGCCGCCCAGGAGCTGGACCGCGTCCGTCGTGATCTCCATGGCCGCGTCCGAGGCGTAGCACTTGGCCGCCGCGCCGAAGAAGGTCAGGTCCTCCTTCGTGGCACCCGCCGTGACGCGTTCGGACCTGGCCGCCGCCGCGTAGGTGAGCTGGCGGGCGGCCTCCAGCTTCATGGCCATGTCGGCGAGCATGAACTGGACGCCCTGGAAGTCACCGATCGGCTTGCCGAACTGCTTGCGTTCCTGGACGTAGCCCTTGGCGTAGTCGAGCGCGCCCTGGGCGATGCCGAGGGCCTGGGCCGCGATGGTGATGCGGGTGTGGTCCAGGGTCTTCATCGCGGTGGCGAAGCCGGTGCCCTCCGCGCCGAGCAGGCGGTCGGCGGGGACGCGGACGTTGTCGAGGTAGACCTCGCGGGTCGGCGAGCCCTTGATGCCGAGCTTCTTCTCCGGGGCGCCGAAGGAGACGCCCTCGTCGGACTTCTCGACGACGAACGCCGAGATGCCCTTGGTGCGCTTCTCCGGGTCGGTGACGGCCATGACCGTGTAGTAGTCGGAGACGCCCGCGTTGGTGATCCAGCGCTTCACGCCGTTGAGGACGTAGTGGTCGCCGTCCCGTACGGCCCTGGTCTTCATGCCGCCCGCGTCGGAGCCCGCGTCCGGCTCCGAGAGGCAGTACGAGAACATCGCGTCGCCCTGGGCCAGCGGGCGCAGGTACTTCTTCTTCAGTTCCTCGGAGCCGGAGAGGATCACCGGGAGCGAGCCCAGCTTGTTCACCGCCGGGATCAGCGAGGAGGAGGCGCAGACCCGCGCGACCTCCTCGATGACGATCACGGTGGCCAGGGCGTCGGCGCCCGCGCCGCCGTACTCCTCGGGTACGTGGACGGCGTGCAGGTCGGATGCGACGAGCGCGTCCAGCGCCTCCTGCGGGAAGCGGGCCTCTTCGTCCACCGCCGCGGCGAACGGCGCGATCTTCGCCTCGGAGAGCGCGCGCACGGTTTCGCGGAGCATGTCGTGCTCTTCGGAGGGGCGGTACAGGTCGAAATCAGCCGATCCGGCCACGGTCTTTCACTCCCCAAGATGCTAACTACCGTTAAGTAACACAATTTTAGACGGCGGTGACGGCCCTGGCATAGGTGAGTTCGCCGACAGCCTTCCCCTGAGGGAGAAGTGCCCCTGCGGAGCGCTCCCGACGCGCGGATATGCTCGGGCCGCACACCGCCCGTCTCTCCTTGGAGCACCCACATGGCCCTCAAGATCACCGTGATCGGCACCGGCTATCTCGGCGCCACACACGCCGCGGCCATGGCGGAGCTGGGCTTCGAGGTCCTTGGGCTCGATGTGGTGCCCGAGAAGATCGAGCTGCTCTCGGCGGGCCGGGTACCGATGTACGAACCCGGCCTTGAGGAGCTGCTGCGCAAGCACGTGGCCGGGATCGAGGGGTCGACCGGGCGGCTGCGGTTCACCATGGACTGGGCGGAGGTCGCGGAGTTCGGCGATGTGCACTTCGTCTGCGTGAACACCCCCCAGAAGCACGGCGAGTACGCCTGCGACATGAGTTACGTCGACGCGGCCGTCGAGAGTCTGGCCAAGCATCTGACCCGGCCCGCGCTGGTCGTCGGCAAGTCCACCGTTCCCGTCGGCAGCGCGGACCGGCTCGCGGCACGGATCGCGGAGGTGGCGCCGGCCGGGCGTGAGGTGGAGCTGGCCTGGAACCCGGAGTTCCTGCGCGAGGGCTTCGCCGTGCAGGACACCCTGCACCCGGACCGGATCGTGATCGGCGTGCGCGGTGCCGGTGGCGCGGAGGCCGAGCGGACGCTGCGCGAGGTGTACGCGACCCCCATCGGCGAAGGCTCGCCCTTCGTGGTGACGGACTTCCCGACCGCCGAGCTGGTCAAGACCTCCGCGAACTCCTTCCTGGCGACCAAGATCTCGTTCATCAACGCGATGGCCGAGGTCTGCGAGGCGGCCGGCGGCGATGTCGTGAAGCTGGCGGAGGCGCTGGGGTACGACGAACGTATCGGGAAGAAGTTCCTGCGCGCCGGGATCGGCTTCGGCGGCGGCTGCCTGCCCAAGGACATCCGGGCGTTCATGGCGCGGGCCGGCGAGCTGGGCGCGGACCAGGCGCTGACGTTCCTGCGCGAGGTCGACTCGATCAACATGCGGCGGCGCGGCCACATGGTGGAGCTGGCACGGGACGCGGTGGGCGCCGACTCGTCGTTCCTGGGCAAGCGGGTCGCCGTACTCGGCGCGACGTTCAAGCCGGACTCCGACGACGTACGGGACTCCCCCGCGCTCAATGTCGCGGGCCAGATCCACCTCCAGGGCGGCCAGGTCACGGTCTACGACCCGAAGGGCATGGCGAACGCCCGGCGGCTCTTCCCGACGCTCGGGTACGCGGAATCGGCGCTGGACGCCGTGCGGGGCGCCCATGTCGTCCTGCATCTGACGGAGTGGCGCGAGTTCCGCGAGCTGGACCCGGCGGTCCTGGGCGCGGTGGCGGCGCGCCCGCTGATCCTGGACGGCCGCAACGCGCTGGACCCGCAGCGGTGGCGCGCGGCGGGATGGACGTACCGCGCGATGGGGCGCCCGCGCGCCTGAGCACGTGCGCTGGCGCGCCTGATCCCTGCGGGGAGCGGGGGGGGAGGCGCGGACGGCGTCAGAGGGGCGCGCCGCCGTCCATGAGTCTCGCCCGGTAGGCGCGCATCTTGGCCCGCGCGCCACAGGCCGACATCGAGCACCAGCGGCCACGGCCGGCCGGGCTGCGGTCGTAGAACGCCCAGTGGCAGTCCTCCGCCTCGCACGCCTTGAGCCGGCTCCACGTACCGTCGGCGGACGCCGCCGCGATGGCCTCCGCGACGCGCGACAGCAGCGCGTCGGGCGCGGTCGCGGGGCGGAGCGACGCCTCGCCCGCCGGGCCGACGGCGACGCGCAGCGGCGCCTCGGCGAGGAGTTCGTCCAGGGCGGCGGTGGAGCTGCCCCGCGGGTGGAGGCCCGCGTGCGCGAGGCAGGCGGTGCGCAGGGCGCCGCGCAGCGCGCGGGCCGCCGGGACGTCGTGTTCGGCGAGGCCGAGGGCGGCCCGGCCGTCCGCCGTGGAGAGCAGGTCGGTGCCCGTCTCGATGTCCAGCGAGTTGATCAGGGACTGGACCAGGGCGAGCCCTCCGGGAGCGGGTGGGCGGTCATTCATGGTTGCGACGTTACCCCCGATGGGGCACCATGCGGTAACGGTTACCCGTTGCAGATGCCTACCAGTAACCATCGGTCGGCATCCGGCAGGTCGCCGCGCCATCCATCGATCCTTGAGGAGCGAACGTCATGGCCATCGCCACACTCGGCAGCATCGTCCTGGACTGCCCCGACCCGCTCGCACTCGCCGGTTTCTACGCCCAGGTGCTGGGGGGTGAGGTCCAGGAGGCCGCGGACGGCGACGACCGCTGGGTCGAGCTGACGGGCGCCCCGGGCCCGCTGCTCGCCTTCCAGGCCGCACCCGGCTTCGTACCGCCCGCGTGGCCCGCGGCCGAGTCCTCGCAGCAGTTCCACCTGGACCTGACGGTGCCGGACCTGGACGTCGCGGAGAAGGCCGTGCTGGCGCTGGGCGCCGTACCGCTGGACACCACGGACCGGAACCGGTCGTTCAGGGTCTACGCGGACCCTGCCGGGCATCCGTTCTGCCTCTGCGCCTCCTGACCCGGCGCCGGTCCCGGCCGGAAGCAGGTCCGGGCCCCGGCCCCCGCCCCGGCCCCCGCCGGGGCGTCAGCCGTCCAGGTCCGTGATCGTCGCCTGCGACGCCGGGCGCTCCCGGCGCAGCGCGCGCGAGACGTCCTCCGCCGCCCGGAGCACCCGGACCGCGTTGTCCCAGGTCACCTTGGAGATGTCGGCCGTCGACCACGTGCGGGCCAGCAGCTCGGCGATCAGGTTCGGGTAGCCGGCGACGTCCTCCAGGCCCTTCGGGGTGAACGCCGTGCCGTCGAAGTCGCCGCCGATGCCGATGTGGTCGATGCCCGCGGTCTCGCGCATGTGGTCGAGATGGTCGGCGACCGTGGCGACCGTCGCGACCGGGCGCGGGTTCGCCGCCTCGAAGTCCTCGTGCACCCGCATCGCGTCGGCGGTCGTGGCCAGCGGGTGCAGGCCGTGCGCCAGCATGTTCGCGTCGGCCTCCCGCGTCCACGCCACCGCCGCGGGGAGGATGAACTTCGGTACGAACGTGGCCATCGCGATGCCCCCGTTGGCGGGCAGCCGCTCCAGGACGTCGTCCGGGATGTTGCGCGGGTGGTCGCAGATCGCCCGCGCCGACGAGTGCGAGAAGATCACCGGCGCGGCCGTCGTGGCGAGCGCGTCGCGCATCGTCGTGGCGGCCACGTGCGAGAGGTCGACCAGCATGCCGACGCGGTTCATCTCGCGGACCACTTCGCGGCCGAAGGGCGAGAGCCCGCCGACCGACGGGGAGTCCGTCGCGGAGTCGGCCCAGCGCAGATTGTCGTTGTGTGTGAGCGTCATGTAGCGCACGCCCAGGGTGTGCAGGGCGCGCAGCGTGGCGAGGGAGTTGTTGATGGAGTGGCCGCCCTCGGCGCCCATCAGCGACGCGACCCTGCCCTGACGCCGCGCGGTCTCCATGTCGTCCGCGGTGAGCGCGCGGGCCAGGTCGTCGGGGTAGCGGTCGAGGAGCCGGCCGACCACGTCGATCTGCTCCAGCGTCGCGCTGACCGCGTCGTCCCCGGCCATGTCGGACCGTACGTACACGGACCAGAACTGGCCGCCGACTCCGCCGCGCCGCAGCCGGGGAATGTCCGTGTGGAGGTGTCCCGACAGGTCCTCGGCGATGTCGAGGCGGTCCAGGTCGTACCGTACGTTCTCGCGCAGCGCCCACGGCAGATCGTTGTGGCCGTCCACGACCGGGGCGTCGGCCAGCAGTGCGCGGGCCGCCGCCAGCAGTTCCTCGGTCCCGGTCCCTCCGCTCTCCCCCGTCTCCCCGGCCTGCTGGGCGGAGGCTTCCGGCGCCGTCACGAGCCGAATCCGAAGTGCTCAGAGCCCGCGACCTTCGCGCGCAGCCGCTGGCCCTTCTCCGTCGCCTGCTGCTTCAGCTCCTGCTGGAAGTCGCGCATCCGGTCCTGGAGCTCCGGGTCGTGCGCCGCGAGGACGCGTGCGGCCAGCAGGCCCGCGTTGCGCGCGCCGCCCACCGAGACCGTGGCGACCGGGACGCCGGCCGGCATCTGGACGATGGAGAGCAGCGAGTCCATGCCGTCCAGGTACTTCAGGGGTACGGGGACACCGATCACCGGCAGCGGGGTGACCGAGGCCAGCATGCCGGGCAGGTGGGCGGCGCCGCCCGCGCCCGCGATGATCGCCTTGAGGCCCCGGCCCGCCGCGTCCTCGCCGTACGCGATCATCTCGTGCGGCATGCGGTGGGCGGAGACGACATCCACCTCGTACGGGATCTCGAACTCGTGGAGGGCCGTGGCGGCGGCCTCCATGACGGGCCAGTCCGAGTCGGAACCCATGACGATGCCGACTATGGGGGACCTGCCCGCGTCAGCGCTCGATGAGGGGCGGTGGCCGGGCGACTGGCGGGCTGTCATTCGGTGATCGTTCCTCTGAGGTAGCCGGCTGCGTGACGGGCGCGCTCCAGCACGTCGTCCAGGTTGTCGCCGTAGGTGTTGACATGCCCCACCTTGCGGCCGGGTTTCACGTCCTTGCCATACATGTGGATCTTGAGCTGGGGGTCCCTGGCCATGCAGTGCAGATACGCCGCGTACATGTCGGGGTAGTCACCGCCCAGGACGTTGCACATGACCGTCCAGGGCGCGCGCGGGCGCGGGTCGCCCAGCGGCAGGTCCAGGACGGCCCGTACGTGGTTGGCGAACTGCGAGGTGATCGCGCCGTCCTGCGTCCAGTGCCCGGAGTTGTGGGGGCGCATCGCCAGCTCGTTGACGAGGATGCCCGGGGTGCCGTCGGCGGACCGGATCTCGAAGAGCTCCACCGCGAGATGGCCCACCACGCCCAGCTCGGCGGCTATGCGCAGCGCCAGCCGCTGGGCCTCGCCCGACAGCTCCTCGGAGAGTCCCGGCGCGGGGGCGATGACCGTGTCACAGACACCGTCGACCTGCTGGGACTCGACCACGGGGTAGGCCACGGCCTGGCCGTGCGGTGAGCGGACGATGTTCGCCGCCAGCTCCCGTACGAAGTCGACCTTCTCCTCGGCGAGGACGGGGACCCCGGCGCGGAAGGGCTCCGCCGCGTCCGCGCCGGACCGTACGAGCCAGACGCCCTTGCCGTCGTACCCGCCGCGCACCGTCTTCAGGATGATGGGGAAGCCGCCCACCTCGGCGGCGAAAGCGGCGGCGTCGGCCGGGTCGGCCACGATCCGGTGGCGCGGGCAGGGCGCTCCCAGCTCCGTGAGCCGTGCGCGCATGACGCCCTTGTCGTGGGCGTGCAGCAGCGCCTCCGGGCCGGGTCTGACGGGGATGCCGTCGGCCTCCAGGGCGCGCAGGTGCTCGACCGGGACATGTTCGTGATCGAAGGTGATCACGTCGCAGCCGCGCGCGAAGTCACGCAGCGTTTCCAGGTCGCGATAGTCGCCCACGACGACCTCGCTCACCACCTGGGCCGCCGAGTCCTGGGGGGTGTCACTGAGGAGCTTGAATCTGAGGCCGAGGGGGATGCCCGCCTCGTGGGTCATACGGGCGAGCTGACCGCCGCCGACCATGCCGACTACCGGGAACGTCACGCACCTAGCGTAGCCGCCGTCCGGACCGGCCCGCCCACTTGTCCACAGGCGCCCTCCGCGAGGGGCCGCGGGGCTGTGGACGGAGGGGCGGGCCCCGGAGGCGCTGGTTAGCATGGTTCGACCGGCGGTGCCGATCAACGGCGGCGCACGCCGATACCGATACCGACCGGACGGGGCTGAGCAGGCAGATGAGCGAACAGGGCGCACTGCGCGTGCGAGTGGGGCGGCTCGTGCGCGAGGCGGCCAAGTTCGGCGCGGTGGGCGGCATGGGTCTGCTGGTCAACCTGCTGGTCTTCAACCTCGTACGGCACACGACGGAGCTGCCCGTGGTCCGGGCCAGCGTCCTGGCCACCGTCGTCGCGATCGCCTTCAACTACGTGGGGTTCCGCTACTTCACCTACCGGGACCGCGACAAGAGCCGCCGCACCCGCGAGCTGACGCTCTTCCTGCTGTTCAGCGTGGTCGGGCTGGTGATCGAGAACGGGGTGCTGTACGCGGCGACGTACGGCTTCGGCTGGGACTCCCCGCTCCAGAGCAACGTGTTCAAGTTCCTCGGCACCGCGATAGCCACGTTGTTCCGCTTCTGGTCGTACCGCACCTGGGTGTTCCAGGCCCTGCCCTCCCCCGACCACACCGAGGGTGGGGTGGAGGGCGCGGAGGAAGCGGCCGACGGGTCGGCCGAGGAGCCCGCGGTCAGCCGCCTGGGCCGCTGACCGGGCGGCGCCTCGCCGACCGGGCGGCGCCTCACCGCGACCTTCGCCTCGCCGACCGGCCGCCGCCTCGCCGCGACCTTCGCCGACCGGCCGTCGCCTCGGGGCAGGACGACGCCCTCAGCGGACCGGACGGTCCGGCTCCTTGTGCGCCGTGCGCGTGCTGGCCTCTCGGCTGAGGAAGAGCGCGAAGATCGGCGGCTGCTGCTGCAGCAGCTCCAGCCGCCCGCCGTCCGCCTCCGCGAGGTCGCGGGCCACGGCGAGGCCGATCCCGGTGGAGTTCCGGCCGCTGATGGTCCGCTCGAAGATCCGCGCCCCGAGGTCCGCCGGTACGCCGGGTCCCTCGTCCGTCACCTCGATCACCGCCTGGTTGCCGGTGACCCGGGTGCGCAGCGCGACCGTACCGCCGCCGTGCATCAGCGAGTTCTCGATCAGCGCCGCCAGCACCTGGGCGACCGCGCCCGGGGTCGCGACGGCCCGCATACCGTGGCGCCCCGAGCAGACGATGGCCCGGCCCGCACTGCGGTAGGCGGGCCGCCACTCCTCGATCTGCTGCTTGACGACCTCGTCGAGATCGAAGGCGACGGCGGAGCCGGTCCGGGGGTCGCGCGCGTTCGTCAGGAGCCGTTCCACCACATCGGTGAGCCGCTCGACCTGCGTCAGCGCGATGGTGGCCTCTTCCTTGACCGTGTCCAGATCGTCGGTGGCGGAGATCTCCTCCAACCGCATGGACAGGGCCGTCAGGGGCGTACGGAGCTGGTGCGAGGCGTCCGCGGCGAGCCGGCGCTCGGCGGTGAGCATCCGCGCGATCCGTTCGGCGCTGGAGTCCAGGACATCGGCGACCCGGTCCAGCTCGGGCACCGCGTACCGCTTGTGGCGGGGGCGCGGGTCGCCGGAGCCCAGGCGCTCCGCGGTCTCCGCGAGGTCGGTGAGCGGCGAGGCCAGCCGGTTGGCCTGGCGTACGGCGAGCAGAACGGCCGCGACGACGGCCAGCAGCGCCACCGCCCCGATGATCAGCAGCGTACGGCCGACCTCGCGGGTCACCGAGGAGCGCGCCTCCTCGACGGTGACGGTCTCGCCCTCCTCGCCCTCCGCCTTCGCGCGGATGACGCTGCCGGACGGGCGCTCACCGATCTCGACGGCCGGCCGGCCGGGGATCTCGATCCGGGCATACCGCTTCTGGTCGACCTGTTCGGAGAGGATCTTGGCGGTGACGCGGTCACCGCCGAGCAGCCGGCTGTCGACGATGCTGACCAGCCGCAGCGCCTCCGAGTCCACGCTCTCCTGGGCGCTGTTGCTGATCGTGCGGGTCTCTACGATGACGAGCGAGACGCCGAAGACCGCGATGACGACGAGCACCACGGCGAGCGTGGAGTTGATCAGGCGACGGCGCATGCTGCCCTCCGGGCGTCAGCTCTTCTCGAAGCCTTCAGCTCTTCTCGAAGCGGAAGCCGACGCCCCGTACCGTCGCGATGTAGCGCGGGTTCGCCGCGTCGTCACCGAGCTTCTTGCGCAGCCAGGAGATGTGCATGTCGAGCGTCTTGGTGGACGACCACCACGTGGTGTCCCAGACCTCGCGCATGAGCTGGTCGCGGGTGACTACCCGGCCCGCGTCCCGGACCAGGACCCGCAGCAGGTCGAACTCCTTGGCCGTGAGCTGTAGTTCCTCGTCGCCCATCCAGGCCCGGTGCGACTCGACGTCGATCCGTACGCCGTGGGTGGCCGGGGCGGGAACGGGGTCCGCGGCACCGCGACGCAGCAGCGCCCGTACGCGCGCCAGCAGCTCGGCGAGCCGGAACGGCTTGGTCACGTAGTCGTCGGCGCCCGCGTCCAGCCCGACGACGGTGTCCACCTCGTCGGCGCGCGCGGTCAGCACCAGAATGGGGATGGTATGGCCTTCGGCGCGCAGTCTGCGGGCGACTTCGAGGCCGTCCATGCCGGGCAGGCCCAGGTCGAGGACGACGAGGTCGACGCCGCCCTGGAGTCCGGCGTCCAGTGCGGTCGGACCGTCCTCACGGACCTCGACCTCGTATCCCTCCCGGCGCAGGGCGCGGGCCAGCGGCTCCGAGATGGAAGCGTCGTCCTCGGCGAGCAGTACACGGGTCATGTGGTGATGGTAGACCGCAAAAGGCGGCAGCCGGGCAGTGCTCGGCGACGGCGGTGGAGACGCGGCCGACCGCCCGGCGCGCGACGGACGAGCCGCGTGCGGGGTACGGCACCGCACCTTCGTCCCTACGGTGCGATCCGATGATCAGCCTTTGAATATAGGCATTCAGTGACATGAAAACCTGTGATCCATCTCTCAGGTCCTTCCATATCACGCTCTGTCGTGCCGTATGGTGGCGAGACGCCTGTAGTACCACCTGAGGACCTTTGGCCTGCTGAGCGCCGAAGGTCCTTTTTATGTGCCAACCCCCCACGAAGGATCGACCCATGGCGTCCAGCCTGACGAAGGATTCGCCCGAGCCACCCGGCGCGCCCGGCGGCACGGAGAAGACCTTCTTCGGCCACCCCCGCGGACTGGCCACTCTCTTCATGACCGAGATGTGGGAGCGCTTCAGCTTCTACGGTATGAGAGCACTGCTCACCATCTATCTGCTGTCCGGCGGACCCGATGCCTCGAAGGGGCTTCAGGGCGGCGGCCTGGCGATGGATCTGGCCACGACCACGGCCATCTACTCCATCTACCTGTCCATGGTCTACCTGCTCGCGCTGCCGGGCGGCTGGCTGGGGGACAGGGTCTGGGGACCGCGCAAGACCGTCACGATCGCGGCCTGCACGATCATGCTGGGCCACCTCACCCTCGCCCTGCCCGGCTCGGGAACGTTCTTCGCCGGCCTGGCGCTGGTGGCGCTCGGCTCGGGCCTGCTGAAGGCCAACATCTCCACGATGGTCGGCCACCTCTACGACGGCCCGAACGACCCGCGGCGCGACGGCGGATTCACCGTCTTCTACATGGGCATCAACATCGGCGCCTTCTTCGCACCGCTGATCATCGGCACCGTGGGCGAGAAGTACAGCTGGCACCTCGGCTTCGCGCTCGCCGCGGTCGGCATGGGCATCGGCCTGGCCGTCTTCCTGCTCGGCACGAAGCACCTCAGCCCGGAGAGCAGCCGCGTCCCCACCCCGCTCTCCCGCGAGGAGCGCGCCACCTGGCTGCGCAAGGGGATGACCTGGCTGCTGATCGCGGCCGTCTTCTACGCCGCCGTCGTCCTCAGCGGCAACTTCACCCTCAACTGGGCGATGGTCCCGCTGACCCTCGCGGGCCTGGCCATCCCGGCCGCCGTACTGATCCGGATCAAGCGCGACAAGGAATTGTCGGCGATCGAGCAGTCCAGGATGTCCGGATACATCTGGTTCTTCGTGGCCGCGGCCGTCTTCTGGATGATCTACGACCAGGGCGGCTCGACGATCCAGGCGTTCGGCACGACGAAGGCGGCCGACTCGCTCTTCGGCCTGTCCTTCCCGACGTCCTGGTACCAGTCGCTGAACCCGGTCTTCATCATGGCGCTGGCTCCGGTCATCGCCTGGTTCTGGCTGTGGCTCAATCGCAGGGGCCAGGAGCCGAGCACGGTCGTGAAGTTCGCCGCGGGGCTGTTCTTCATCGGCGTCTCGTTCTTCTTCTTCCTGATCCCGCTCGCCATGTCGGGCGGAGGGACGCTGGTCAGCCCGATGTGGCTGGTGGGGATCTATCTGATCCAGACCGTCGGCGAGCTGTGCGTCTCCCCGGTGGGCCTGTCGGTGACGACGAAGATGGCGCCGACGAAGTACGCGAGCCAGATGATGGGCGTCTGGTTCCTGGCCGTGACGGCGGGCGACTCGGTGACCGGGCTGCTCTCGATCGGCGGCGTCGACCTGAGCCGTACGGGTGTGGTGGCCCTGGAGGCGCTGCTCGCCACACTGGCGGGGGTCGCGATCTTCATGTACCGCAAGAAGGTCAGGTCGCTGATGGGCGACATCCACTGAGCCGGTGACGTACGGGGACACGAGGAGCCGCCCCGCCGGTGATCGGCGCGGCGGCTCCAGCCGTACGTGAGCTCCGCGCGGACGAGGCTTAAAGCGGCGGGCGGGGGTACGGCGACGCGCGTCAACCCCGAGCGGACCCCTCCGCCCCAACGGG
>NZ_JBHZEJ010000076.1:40017-41553 GCF_042756365.1 Streptomyces sp. NPDC059092 | reverse complement strand
CCCCTGACGACCGGCCCCACGCCCCTTCCTCCCTGCCGCCCGAGGGCGCGGAGGTGTCAGCGCACCGGGGTGAAGTCCCGCGCCCCGATGAAGTCGGGCCGCCGCACCGGCGCCGCGAACGGCTCGACCGCGGCGTTCTCCACGCTGTTGAACACGATGAAGACGTTGCTGCGCGGGTACGGCGTGATGTTGTCGCCCGAGCCGTGCATGCAGTTGCAGTCGAACCAGGTCGCGGACCCGGCCTTGCCCGTGAAGAGCCGTATGCCGTGCTGTTCGGCCAGGCTGGTCAGCGCCTCGTTGGAGGGCGTACCCGCACCCTGCATCTTCAGCGACTGCCGGTAGTTGTCCTTCGGCGTCTCGCCCGCGCAGCCCAGGAAGGTCCGGTGCGACCCGGGCATGATCATCAGCCCGCCGTTGGTGTCGAAGTTCTCGGTCAGCGCGATCGAGACGGAGACGGTCCGCATGTTCGCCAGCCCGTCCTCCGCGTGCCAGGTCTCGAAGTCCGAGTGCCAGTAGAAGCCGGAGGCGCCGAAGCCGGGCTTGACGTTGATCCGGGACTGGTGGACGTAGACGTCGGAACCGAGGATCTGCCGTGCCCGGCCCACCACCCGCTCGTCGCGTACGAGCCCGGCGAAGATCTCACTGATGCGGTGGATCTCGAAGACGGACCGTACGGCCTGGGACTTGGGCTCGATGACCGAGCGCTCGTCCGCGCGCACCTCCGGGTCGCTGATCAGCCGTTCGAGTTCGGCGCGGTAGAGCGCCACCTCGTCCGGGCCGATGAGCTGGTCGACGGAGAGGAAACCGTCCCGTTCGAACCCCGCGAGGTCGGTCGTGGAGACCGGGCCCGGCGTGTCGGGGGCGGACCACACGACGGGGTCCTGCCGCGGGGTGGTCACCTCGCCGAGGCCGCGCGATGGGTACAGGTCGGTGGTGTGCACGGGGGTGGTGGTGGTCATGGTCAGCCCTCCTCGGTCAGCAACGGGTAGACACCGTTCTCGTCGTGGTCCTCCCGCCCGGTCACAGGGGGATTGAAGACGCAGACGCAGCGGAAGTCGCTCTTCGGGCGGAGTGTGTGGCGCTCGTGCCCGTCGAGCAGATACATCGTGCCGGGGGAGATCCAGTGGGTCTCACCGGTCTCCTCGTCGGTGAGTTCGGCCTCGCCCTCCACGCACAGGACGGCCTCGATGTGGTTGGCGTACCACATCGACGTCTCCGTACCCGCGTACAGGACGGTCTCGTGCAGCGAGAAGCCGACCTTCTCCTTGGCGAGCACGATGCGCTTGCTCTCCCAGGTGCCGGAGGCCGACCTCACATGACGGTCGGTGTTCTCGATGTCCTTGAACGATCGGACGATCACGGTGTGGTGACGCCTTTCTCTCGACAGTTGTGCTCTCTGTTTGATTCCGGTGTGTGTTTCCGGTCCGTCCCGTACCCCGGGGCCCCGGGGGCCCCCCCGACCGCGGAGGCGGTGTTGTTTTTAGGGGGGGCGGGGGCGATCCGGGGTGGGGAGCCCAAGGGGCCCCCCACCCACCA
>NZ_JBHZEJ010000076.1:0-40007 GCF_042756365.1 Streptomyces sp. NPDC059092 | reverse complement strand
GGTCCGTCCGTTCCGGCGGGCCCGTGGGGCCCGCCGGAACGGACAGGGCTTCGAGGTTTTCCGGGGGCGAGCGGTCAGGCGGTGTCGCGGACCGCTCGGGCCACCGTCCGCAGACCCTCGTCCAGCTCGTCGGCCGTGATGGTGAGCGGCGGCAGCAGCTTCACGACCTCGCTCTGCGGGCCCGAGGTCTCCAGCAGCAGCCCCAGCTCGAAGGCGCGGGCGCAGACAGCGGACGCGCGGGTCTTGTCGGCGAACTCGACGCCCCAGACCAGGCCGCGCCCGCGGACATCGGGTACGTCGCCGGTGGACTCGGCGCGGATCGCGGTCAGCGCGCGCTCGATCTGCTCGCCGCGCGCGATGGTCTGCTTCTCCATCTGCCCGTCGGCCCAGTAGGTGTTCAGCGCGGCGGCGGCCGTGACGAAGGCCGGGTTGTTGCCCCGGAAGGTGCCGTTGTGCTCGCCGGGCTCCCAGACGTCCAGCTCGGGGCTGAAGAGGCAGAGCGACATGGGGAGCCCGTACCCGCTGATGGACTTCGACAACGTGACGATGTCCGGCGTGATGCCCGCCTCCTCGAAGGAGAAGAAGGCGCCGGTACGGCCGCAGCCCATCTGGATGTCGTCGACGATCAGCAGCATGTCCTGGCGCCGGCAGAGGGCGGCCAGCGCGCGCAGCCACTCGGGGCGCGCGACATTGATGCCGCCCTCGCCCTGGATCGTCTCGACGATCACCGCGGCGGGCTTGTTCAGGCCGGAGCCCTGGTCCTCCAGCAGCCGCTCGAACCAGAGGAAGTCGGGCGTCTGCCCGTCCAGGTAGTTGTCGAAGGGCATCGGCGTGCCGTGCACCAGCGGGATACCGGCCCCGGCGCGCTTGAACGCGTTGCCGGTGACGGCCAGCGACCCCAGCGACATGCCGTGGAAGGCGTTGGTGAAGGAGACGATCGACTCCCGGCCCTTCACCTTGCGGGCCAGCTTGAGGGCGGCCTCGACCGCGTTGGTGCCGGTCGGGCCGGGGAACATCACCTTGTACGGCAGGTCGCGCGGCCGGAGCACCACGTTCTGGAAGGACTCCAGGAAGGCGCGTTTCGCGGTCGTCGCCATGTCGAGGCCGTGGGTGATGCCGTCACGCTCGATGTAGTCGATCAGCGCCCGTTTCAGCACCGGGTTGTTGTGCCCGTAGTTGAGTGAGCCGGCACCGGCGAAGAAGTCCAGGTAGCCATGGCCGTCCTCGTCGGTGAGACGGGCGCCCTGCGCGCGGTCGAACACGGCGGGCCAGCCACGGCAGTAGCTGCGCACCTCGGATTCGAGGGTTTCGAAGACGCTCAGTGCGGGCGGGGTGATGGTCATGGGGGTCTCCAGCCGGTGGGGAGGTGGGAAGGAAGCTCAGGAGGCGCGCGCGTCGCGTACGCCGGGGGGTCTGTACGGCGGGCCTGCCTGCTCGGGCGGTGTCACGCGTGCCGCGTGGTGCGCACGGAGTGGTACACACGGAGCGGTTGCACACGGAGTGGTGCGTGCGTACGGAGTGTGTCCGCGTACGGAGCAGGGGCCGGGCGCGCTCAGGGGGCGAGCGGGCCGATGCGGTACAGCACCTCGGGCTGGTGCACCCCGTCGGGGAACAGCCCGCCGTCGAAGAGGACCTCGCGCTCCAGCTCCGCGCCATGGCGGGCCGCGTACGCGGTGAACAGGCGGTCCGAGGCGGTGTTGTCCGGGGTCACGGTCGTCTCTATGGCCGTGATGCCCAGTTCCTCGGCGACCCGGACGGTCAGCTCGTCGAGCAGGGTGCCGGCGAGCCCGCGTCCGCGGTGGCTCGCGTCGACGGCCACCTGCCAGACGACCAGCGCCTCGGGGCGCTCGGGCCGGACGTACCCCGTGACGAAGGCGATCGGGGCCCCTCCGTCGTCGCGGGCGACGACGGAGGTCGCGGCGAAGTCACGGCACCAGAGCAGGTAGCTGTACGAGGAGTTGAGGTCCAGGACCTCGGAGTCGCGGGCGATGCGCCAGATCGCGGCCCCGTCCTCCACTCGTGGTGCGTCGATCGTCAGAGGTCGGTTGAATTCGCTTCGGGCGCCTGCAAGGTCTGCTTGTGCGGCGGTCATGGGAATTAAATTTACCGAGCAAATGCGGAAGATGCATCTTCGGCAGGGGTTGGTGGATATGCGTTTCTGTGTTAACGCGCGGGCGCGGACGCAGTGGCGAACCTACCGAGGATGGGTGTATTATGTCCGGAAATATTCGGGCAAATGGTCCGTCTTTGTGGGGTCGGTTACATATCCGTAACGCTCGCGAGACCGCCTGGAATCGCTTCTGCGGTGCCTCTGGAACCCGGGCGTTTAGGTCAATGAAAAGCGGGCAGAAGAATGCGGGAAGCTGCGCGCAATAAAGCAGCTTCCCGCATTCATTAATTCATCGCCTTTTTGGGATTACCTTAATTCCCGGACGTGTCCGCACGGGTGGGCGCGTCCGCACGGGTGGCGGCCCACGCCTCGTCCGCCGCCCGTGCGGCGCCCGCCGGGTCCACCGCCACCCCCGCGCCCGCCAGCACGGCCCCCAGCGCCGCGAGCGAGGAGCGCACCGCCTCGGGGGTCGCGTCCGCCCCGTAGTGGTTCACCCGGACCATCTCGGCGGCCAGTGCCCCGCCCACCCGTCGCCCGCCACCACCCTCAACCGAAGCGCTTCGCGCTCCCCCTTTGACCGCGACCAGCGGCAGCGACGGATCGGCGGCCAGCGCCTTCGTGACCAGCTCGGTGGCGTCCACCCCGGCGGGGGTACGGAGCGTCGTGGCGACCGGCGCGGCCTCCGCGGCCTCGTGGACGAACGGCGCCAGGCCGCCCCCGAGCGCCAGCGCCCCCGCCCGCGTGGCGGCAGCGGCGGCGGCGTGCCGCCCGGTCACCGCGGCCAGGCCCGACGCCTCGATCCGCTCCAGGCACGCCTCCAGCGCCAGCGTCTCCAGCTGGGCGGGCGCGTGCGGCAGCGCGACGCGGCCCGCGTCGATCCAGCGCTCCTTCCAGTCGAGCAGCGAGAGGTACGAGCGCCGGGGCGCCCGCGGATTGGCGGCGAACCGCTCCCAGGCGCGCGGGCTCACCGCGACCGCGGAGACCCCGGCGGGCCCGCCCATCGCCTTCTGCGCGCCGATCACGCACAGGTCCACGCCCCAGGCATCGGTCAACAGCGGCTCGGCGGCCACCGAGGCGACGGCGTCCAGCATGAAGAGCGCGCCGTGGGCCCGTACCACCTCGCCGATCGCGGCCACCGGATTGGTGTTGCCGGTCGCCGCCTCCGCGTGCACCAGTGAGACGAAGTCGATCTCCGGACGGTCGGCGAGCGCCTGCTCGACCTGGGCGGCGGTCACCGCGGTGTGGAACGGCACCGCCAGGTCCACCACCGTCGCGCCGCAGTCCCGCAGCCAGTTCCCGAAGGTCTGCCCGTACGGGCCCGTCACCACGTTCAGCGCGGTCGAGCCGGGCCCCGCGCCGCTACGGATGCACCCCTCCAGCGGGAGCAGGGCCTCGCCCTGAGTGATCACGACGTCGTTCTCGGTGGCGAGGAGGGCGGCCACGCGGCGCTCGACGGAGGCGAAGTGCGCGGCGGTCAGTGGGGGCAGGTCCAGCAGGGGGTGGGTCACGGCAGTGCTCTCTTCAGGGACGGATCGGTGGTGGCTGTGGCCAGTGCGGGGATGGGGAATCCCTCGCGGTCGAGGGTACTCAGGGCCTCGTACAGTGCTGCCCATGAGTGATCGCGCGGTGCTGCGGGTGACGGGACGGGTGCTCGTGGGCCCCGAGGACGTCAGGGACGAGCTGTGGGTGGTGGGCGGCAGGATCACCTTCGACCGGCCCGCCGGAGCCCGTGACGTCCGTACGGTGCAGGGCTGGGCGCTGCCCGGACTCGTCGACGCGCACTGCCACGTCGGCCTCGACCGCCACGGCGCGGTGGACGACGCGACCAGCGAGAAGCAGGCGCGCGGGGACCGCGACGCGGGAGCCCTGCTGCTCAGGGACGCGGGGTCCGCCGCGGACACCCGCTGGATCGACGGCCGCGAGGACCTTCCGAAGATCATCAGGGCGGGCCGCCACATCGCCCGCACCCGCCGCTACATCCGCAACTACGCCCATGAGATCGAGCCCGCCGACCTCGTCTCCTACGTCGCTCAGGAGGCCCGGCGCGGCGACGGCTGGGTCAAGCTCGTCGGCGACTGGATCGACCGCGACGCGGGCGACCTGACCGCCTGCTGGCCGCGCGCCGAGGTCGAGGCGGCCATCGCCGAAGCGCACCGGCTGGGCGCGCGCGTCACCGCCCACTGCTTCGCGGAGGCCGCGCTGCGCGATCTGGTGGAGGCGGGCATCGACTGCGTCGAGCACGCCACCGGGCTCACCGAGGACACCGTCCCGCTCTTCGCGGAGCGCGGCGTGGCGATCGTCCCGACGCTGGTCAACATCGCGACGTTCCCGGCGCTCGCGGCCGGTGGCCAGGAGAAGTTCCCCCGCTGGTCGGCGCATATGAACCGGCTCTACGAGCGCCGCTACGACACCGTGCGCGCGGCCTACGACGCGGGCATCCCGGTCTTCGTCGGCACCGACGCGGGCGGCGGACTCGCCCACGGCCTGGTCGCCGGCGAGGTCGCGGAACTGACGAAGGCAGGCATCCCGCCCCTGGAAGCCCTCTCCGCGACCACCTGGCGGGCGCGGGCGTGGCTGGGCCGCCCGGCCCTGGAGGAGGGCGCTCCGGGCGACCTCGTGGTGTACGACGAGGACCCGAGGGCGGACGTACGGGTACTGGCGGCGCCGCGGCGGATCGTCCTGGACGGGCATGTGGTCGGCTGACCATCCATGCGGCTCAGCGGGTGGCGCGGATCATCACCGTGAGGACCGGCGAGGCCGCTGACGGTTGGCTCCGGCCGATGCCCTCGAACCCCCACGACCGGTAGAGCGCCTGGACCTTCCCGTCGCCGGCGGCCGGGTTGACCATGAGCGTGACGTAGGGCTCCTCGCGCGTGGCGAGGAGGGCGTCGAAGATGCGCCTCGCGGTTCCCGTGCCACGCCACGCGGTACGTACACCGATCTCCTTCAGAGCCACGGCTGGACGCTCGGTGTACTCATCTGCGGGCATCGGCGCGGTGCGCTGCCAGTACCGGTCACCATGCTCGATCGTGTTGCCGTAGGCGTAGCCGACCGGTTGCTCGTCCGCGTACCCGACGACGGCGATGAATCCCGGCTCGGCCCCGTGCCGGTCCAGACGCTCGCCGAAGGCGGTCACCGCGTAGTTCGGCAGGTGGAGCAGTGGGGCGCGCACGTCGGCGTAGACATCGATCAGATCGCCGCGGGCGACTCCGAGCGTGGTGAACGTACGGAGTTCGATAGCGGGTGCCGTAGTCATGCGGGCGTCCTCCAAGCGTCGCGGGTGTGCTCGGTCCAGATCTGCGCGGTGGAGCTGCCCGGTGCAGTGGCGCGCAGTGCGGCTCCGAACTCCTGAAGCATGCGGGACACGCGCGCGTGTTGGGTAGCGGCGTTGGAAGAGACCGACATCGCGGTGACCGTAGCCGCGTCGGCGGCACCCTGCGATAGCTGGGCATGGGCGAGCCGGGTCGTGGTGATCGCCAGTGATCGGCGCATGTGCGGTCGCAGGGCGGACAGGCAGCGGTGAGCATGGAACTCGGCCGTCTGGTAGTCCCCGAGTGCGAGAAAGGCCGAGAGCGCGAGCGAATCCAACTCGGCCTGGTCGTAGAACGCGAGCATCCACACCGGCCGGAAGTCCGCCGGGTCGGCACGCAGCATTGCGTCTTGCGCCTGTTCGAACGCGCGGCGCGTGCCGGTGCGGTCCTGCGCCGCCCCGCAAATGGCTGACTGCCGGGCGAGGCCGAGGGATGCGAACAGGGGGTCACGGCGCGTGATGTGCAGATTGCGGGCGACATCGTTCGCGGCGAGCGCATCGGCAGGGCGCCCCATGTGCCGGTACATCGTCCCCGTGTGACTCCAGATGCGGAACTTGATCGCCTGGTCGCCCGACATCTCGGCGAGGGCCTGTGCTTCGCGCATGTGCCCCTTCGCGTCGTCGTAGCGGCGGCCGTCGATCGCCGCCCACATCGCCGAGGAGCGGAACGACGCCGCGCACGGACGGAGGCCCGGTGCCGTGCGGGCACCAGCGGCCGGCCGAGGGCGACCGTTGAGCCGCGTCCGATACGTCAGGTCCGGAGCCGGATGACCAAGGCTGTCGCCATCGCGGTGAGATGAGGGCAGGCGGCTACGCTCCCGGGCCATGACTGACACATCCCAGCGGGGGGCGATGCGCGACGCCTCGGTCGTCGTGGCCCGAGACGTGGACGGCAAGGTAGCCGTCCTGACCGCTGAATTCCCCCGGCACGGCGGCGAGTACATGTTTCTGCCCGGAGGGCGCCGGGAGGGTGAAGAGACATCGGAGGAGTGTGCACGGCGTGAGCTGCGCGAGGAGGCCGGCGTCACCGCCAACACTTGGCGCCCCCTCGGTTCGTACGCCATCACCCTGAACTCTCCCGCCCGCATCCACCTCTTCCTGGCCGAGGGCCTCATCTGCGGACCGCAACAACTCGCGCCGAGCGAAGCGGATTTCAAGCTGACCTGGTGGCCGATGGCCGACGCGATCCAGGCTGCCGCCCACGGGCGCTTCCTGCTCCAGGGTGGTCCCCCGGCACTGCTGCTGGCCCAACAGATGACCGCGGCCGGCGCTCGCTGAACGATCGAGCCGGTCCCTCGCTGTGCGTGGGGTGGGCATTCCTGCCTGTCCCTGAGGTGCCGGATTGACCGGGCGTAACGTCGTGACGGCCTGTGGCGTTGAAGGTTTTCATGTGCGCTCACCACTGGGTTCACCGGCGCGCGACCCGTACCCCTGGCCATCCGGGTGAAGGATGGGAATACCTGTACCGGAAGAATCGAATGTGACCCCGAAAACCCCACTTTAGGGTGAACTAACTTCAGGTGCTCGCCAGTTCACTCGCAGTGCGTAAAGATTCCGGTGTCCCGGTCGCCGCTGCCGCAGTCTCGCGTCCCCGAGCAGGCAGGACGGCGACGTCAGATTCTCCTGTGGGGGTTCCACTCTCTTGAACAGCAACACCTTCCGCATGCCCGCACGCCGTCGTCGCCACGCCACCCTCGTGGTGGCCGCCGCGCTGACGGCGGGCCCCGTGTTCCTCGCCGTACCGGCGGGGGCCACCGAGGGCCCGGGTGAGGGCGCGGGCGAGGGGCGGGCGAGCGCGGCCGTGCTGCGGGCCGGTCTCGACGTGGCCCTGCTCAACAAGACCGTCAACGTGCCGCTGAAGGCCTCGCTCAACGAGGTCCACGCCCCGGGCAGCGCGGAGCGTACGGCGCTCTCTGTCGATCTGGAGGGGGTCGACCAGGGCAGGCCCTTCAGCATGCTGCGCGCGGACGTCGCCACGGCGAAGGCGACGGCCGACGCGCACCGGGCCGAGGGCTCCACCCGTCTCGCCCACGCGAAGGTCCACGTCCCCGGGCTTCCGCTGCTCTCGCTCATCGAGATCGAGGAGGTCACCTCCAGCGCGGTCTGCGAGGCCGGCAAGCGGCCGGTCGCGGCGTCGAACCTGCTCGGCCAGGTGACCGTGCTCGGCAAGAAGGTCACACTCTCGGCGGGCGGCACGACGCGGGTCGAGGTCCCGGGCGTGGGCGAGGTGACCCTCGACCTGTCGACCAGGCACACCACCTCCCGTACGGCCGCCGCGACGGCGCTCGGCCTCAAGGTCTCGGTGAACCCGCTGAAGCTGAACGTCGCCGAGGTCGAGGGCGCGCTCACGCTCGCCGAGGCGACGTGCGAGACGCCGAAGACGGCCGCAGCGGCGCCGGAGCCCGAGCGCCCGGAGCCCTCCGGGACGTCGAAGACGTCCGAGGCCCAGGCCCCGGCGAAGCCGGAACAGCCCGGCCTGGAGCCCCAGAGCGCCGCCGAACCGGAGCGGGCCGACCTGGCGGAGACGGGCGGCAGCTCCGCCACGCCCTACCTGGCCACCGGCGCGGGGGCCCTCCTCGCGGCGGGCGCGGGCGCGCTGGCCCTGACGAGGAGGTCGCGCGCCCGGCGCTGACCGTCCTTTCCCCGCGCGCCGGACGCGAGCACACGGCTTCGCGTCCGGCGTGCCCTCAGCCCCCGACCGCCGTGAGTGACTGGTCGAGGGCCTGGAGGAAACGGTTCGTCGTCGTGCGGTCGCGGACCGCCAGGCGGAGCCAGCGGGGGCCCAGGCCAGGGAAGGTGTCGCCGCGTCTGGCCGCGAAGCCCAGGGTGCGCAGGCGGGCTCGTACCGCGTCCGCGCGGGCCGTCGCGATCAGGACGAACGGGCCCTGCGCGGCCTCCACCGCCCGTACCTCCTCGAACTCCGCCAGCCCCGCCAGCAGGTGTGCCCGCTCCACCGCCATGGCGAGCGCCGCCCGCTCCGCCTCCGCGAGCGCGGCGGGCTCCATACAGGCCTGGGCCGCCGCCAGCGCGGGCGTCGAGACCGGCCACAGCGGCTGGGCGCGCTCCAGCGCCGCCACCGTCCCCGGCTCCGCCAGTACGTAGCCGATGCGCAGCCCCGCCAGCCCCCAGGTCTTGGTCAGGCTGCGCAGCACCACCAGGCCCGGTAGGTCCGTACGCCCCGCCAGTGCCTCCGGCTCGCCAGGCACCGCGTCCATGAACGCCTCGTCCACCACCAGCGTCCGGCCGGGTCTGGCCAGTTTCGCGATCGCCTCGGCCGGGTGCAGTACGGACGTCGGGTTGGTCGGGTTGCCGATCACCACCAGATCGGCGTCCTCGGGCACCTCCGCCGGATCGAGCCGGAAGCCGTCGCCCGCCCGCAGCAGCACCCGCCCCACCGTGTGTCCCGCGTCCCGCAGCGCCGCCTCCGGCTCCGTGAACTGCGGGTGGACGACGACGGGTCTGCGCGCCGGCAGCGCCCGCGCGAGCAGCACGAACGCCTCCGCCGCCCCCGCCGTCAGCAGCACCCGCTCCACCGGCAGCCCGTGCCGCGCCGCCACCGCCGCGCGCGCAGCCCGGCCGTCGGGGTAGGCGGCGAGCCCGGTCAGCGAGTCGGCGATCCGCGCCCGCAGCCAGGCCGGGGGCGTGTCCGTACGGACATTGACCGCGAGATCGACCAGGCCCGCGGCGCCGTCCCTGACCTCCGCGTCGCCGTGATGGCGCAGGTCGTAGGGGTCAGCGCGCGTAGACATGGCGGTCACCGCTGTTGTGATCATCAGATATGGCGGCGGGGCCGCGCGATCGGACCGCCGACGGCCGGGGTGACGATCCCCGCTGGTGGGGTGCCATGCTCACGGTTCACTCTGCTCTCGATTGGACGGGACGGTTCCGGACGGCCCGGAGGGCACGGACGACACCGACATCATTTCCGCCCGTGCCGGTTCCACTCCGACTGGCCCCTGTACGCCACCGCACAGGTGACCCGGGCAGGCCCGGAAACCGGGGCGGACTTCCTTTTCGGTACGAGCAGACCCCCGCCGCCCGCGAGCGCCGCGGCCTCCGCGACGGACGCCGTCCCCACGGCGGCGAGCGCCGCCGCCGACGGATGCGGTACGGCGATCCGGGCCAGCAGCGCGGCCGGATGGCCCCGTACGGGCACCCCGAGCCGCGCCGCCGCCCCGGTGATCCCCGGCGCCCCCGCCCTGGCCTCGACCGTCGCCAGTTCGACGACGCGGGACGGAGCCAGCCCCGCCGCCCGCAGCGTCTCCTCGATCAGTCCGAGCACCTCCGCCACGGAGGCGCCGTCGCGCGCGCCGACGCCCACCACGAGCGCCGCGCCCGGTTCCTGATGTGCGCCGACCCGGTCCGATCGGCTATGCAGGGGCGCATGGCGGTCTTCGTCGCGCTCGGCGCGTTCCTCATGACGCTGTTCGGCGGCTGGACGGCGCAGCGCGTCACCGACCGGCGCCATCTCGTGCTGGGACTCGCCGGTGGGCTGATGCTCGGCGTGGTCGGCCTGGACCTGCTGCCCGAGGCGCTGCACGCCGCCGGGGAGGAGTTCCTGGGGGTGCCGCGTGCGCTGCTGCTCTTCGTCGGCGGCTTCCTCGTCGCCCATCTGGTCGAACGGCTCCTCGCCGTCCGCCAGGCCGCCCACGGCGCCGGCCCGCACGGCCACGGCCACACCCACGCCCACAGCCCCGGCAAGGACGGGCGCGTCCCCCAGGTGGGGCTGACCGCCGCCTCGGCCATGGTCGGCCACAGCCTGATGGACGGCGTCGCCCTCGGCGCCGCCTTCCAGGTCGGCGGAGGCATGGGCACCGCCGTCGCCCTCGCCGTCATCGCCCACGACTTCGCCGACGGTTTCAACACGTACACGATCACCAGCCTGTACGGGAACGACCGCCGCCGGGCCGTCGCCATGCTGGTCGCGGACGCCCTCGCGCCGGTCCTCGGCGCCGCGTCCACGCTGCTCTTCACGCTCCCCGAGGAACTGCTCGGCAGCTATCTCGGGTTCTTCGGCGGCGTCCTGCTCTACCTGGCCGCCGCCGAGATCCTGCCCGAGGCGCACCACGACCACCCGGCCCGTTCCACGCTGCTGTGCACCGTCGTGGGCGTCGGCTTCATCTGGCTGGTGGTCGGGGTCGCCGGCTGACCCCTCCGGCGGAAGGACGCTCACGGCCCGTCCCCGCCGCCGCCCACCGCCCGGGCCACGAGCCGCCGCGCCGTCTCCGGCGTCGCCGCCCAGTGCGTGTGCAGATAGCTCGCGTGCACGCCGCCGCTGACGAACCCCTCCACCCGGCGCTCCGGACGCACCAGACCCCACGCGGGCTCCGCCCCGGCCCCCGGCTCCAGCACCGTCCGGTGGAACTCGTGGCCCCGTACCCGGGTCCCGGCCGCCGCCAGCGCGCTGTCGCCGATCGCCACCGCCTCCCGGTAGCCCAGCGTCAGCCGCCCCGACATCCGGGCGTCGG
The DNA here is from genome assembly GCF_042756365.1 of Streptomyces sp. NPDC059092. Classification (NCBI taxonomy): domain Bacteria; kingdom Bacillati; phylum Actinomycetota; class Actinomycetes; order Kitasatosporales; family Streptomycetaceae; genus Streptomyces; species Streptomyces sp. NPDC059092. Next base: position 29,119 of record NZ_JBHZEJ010000076.1, on the reverse strand, counting down.
CCGGCAGCACCCCGCACATCGGCTTCCCGTCCAGGGAGCGCGCCAGATAGAGCAGGCCGGCGCACTCGGCGGCCACCGGCGCGCCCGAGTACGCCAGCTCCGCCACCGCCTTGCGCAGCGGCTCGTTGGCGGACAGCTCCGGCGCGTACACCTCGGGGAAGCCGCCCCCGATCACCAGCCCCCGGGTGCCCGGGGGCAGCGTCTCGTCGCGCAGCGGGTCGAAGGGGACGACCTCGGCGCCGGCCGCCGTCAGCAACTCGGTGTGTTCCGCGTACGAGAACGTGAACGCCGGCCCGCCGGCCATCGCGATCACCGGCCGTTCCCGCCCCGGTTCCACGACCGGCGCCACGCCCGGATCCCACGCCTCCGCGGTCAGCTCGGGCGCGCTGCGCGCCAGTGCCAGCAGCGCCTCCAGGTCGCACCCGGCCCGGACCCGCCCGGCCAGCTCCCGCATCGCGTCGAGCGCGTCGTCGCGCCGCTCGGCCACCGGTACGAGACCGAGGTGGCGCGAGGGCGTACCGACCTGGTCCGTACGCCGCAGCACCCCCATCACCGGCACTCCGCAGCCGTCCAGGGCGTCCCGGAGCAGCCGCTCGTGCCGGTCGGTGGCGACCTTGTTGAGGATCACCCCGCCGATCCGCACCTCCGGGTCCCAGGACGCGAAGCCGTGCACCAGCGCGGCCACGGAACGCGACTGCGACGAGGCGTCCACGACCAGCACCACCGGCGCCCGCAGCAGCTTCGACACCTGGGCGGTGGAGGCCAGTTCGCCCTGGTCCGAGGCGCCGTCGTACAGCCCCATCACGCCCTCGACGACCGCGAGGTCGCACCCCGCCGCGCCGTACGCGAACAGCGGCCCGATCAGCCCGGGGCCGCTCATGTACGCGTCGAGGTTCCGGCCGGGTCGCGTGGGGCCGCCGCCGGAGGAGCCGCAGGCCACCGCCAGGGTGTGGTAGCCGGGATCGATGTAGTCCGGGCCGACCTTGTGCGGGGAGACGGCGAGGCCGCGCTCCGAGAACGCCGCCATCAGGCCCGTCGCGACCGTCGTCTTCCCGCTTCCCGAGGACGGCGCGGCGATGACCAGACGCGGGACGTTCACCACTCGATGCCCCTCTGGCCCTTCTGCCCCGCGTCCATCGGGTGCTTGACCTTCGTCATCTCGGTGACCAGGTCGGCGAAGTCCATCAGTTCCCGCGGCGCGTTGCGGCCGGTGATCACCACATGCTGGGTGCCTGGCCGGTTCCGCAGCACCTCGATCACCTCGTCGGCCGACACCCACCCCCAGTGCAGCGGGTAGGCGAACTCGTCCAGCACGTACAGCTTGTGCGTCTCGGCCGCCAGATCGCGCTTGACCTGCTCCCAGCCCTCCCGTGCCGCCTCCTCGTTGGAGAACTGCGCGTCCCGCTGCACCCAGGACCACCCCTCGCCCATCTTGTGCCAGGAGACGGAGCCGCCCTCGCCGCTCGCCCCGAGCACCTTGAGCGCCTGCTCCTCGCCGACCTTCCACTTCGCGGACTTCACGAACTGGAAGACGCCGATCGGCCACCCCTGCGTCCAGGCGCGCAGCGCGAGCCCGAACGCCGCCGTCGACTTGCCCTTGCCGGTGCCCGTGTGGACGAGCACCAGCGGGCGGTTGCGGCGCTGGCGGGTGGTGAGACCGTCGTCCGGTACGTTCTCCGGCTGTCCCTGCGGCATTAAGCGGCCCTCCTGGGGTCTGTGGTGACGTAACCGTCGCGGTGTCCGTCACTCCTCTGCTGTACGTCCCTGACCAGCCCGGCGATGCTGTCGGCCCGCAGCTCGTCCAGCGTGATCGCCGTCCCCGCCAGATCGCCGGCGAGCGACGCGGCGAGCCCGAGCCGTACCGGACCCGCCTCGCAGTCCACGACCACCGACGCCGTCCCGTCCGCCGCGTGCAGCCGCGCCGCGCGCGCCGCCAGCGCCACCGGGTCCTGGCCGCCCGTCGCCCGCCCGTCCGTCACCACCAGCAGCAGCGGACGGCGCGCGGGGTCCCGCATCCGCTCCACCCGCAGCACGTCGTGCGCCTTCAGCAGCCCGGCCGCCAGCGGGGTACGCCCGCCCGTCGGCAGGGACTCCAGCCGGGCCGCCGCCGCGTCCACCGAGGACGTCGGCGGCAGCGCCAGCTCGGCGTCCTTCCCCCGGAAGGTGACCAGACCGACCTTGTCGCGCCGCTGGTACGCGTCGAGCAGCAGTGACAGCACCGCGCCCTTCACGGCGCTCATCCGCCGCCGCGCCGCCATCGACCCGGAGGCGTCGACCACGAAGAGCACGAGATTGCCCTCGCGCCCCTCCCTGGTCGCCTGCCGCAGATCGTCCCGGCGCACCACGAGACCGGGGCCGCTGCGCCCGCGCGCCCGCTGGTGCGGCGCCGCCGCCTGCACGGTCGCGGCGAGATGCAGCTTGGTCAGCGCGCCCCGGGGCCGCCGGGACCCGGTCGTCCTGCCGCGCTCGGTACGGGCCCGGGAGCGGCGCCCGGCCGCGCCCTCGCCCAGCCCGGGCACGCTCAGCACCTTCGTGCGGAACGGCTCGGCGGACCGTACGGGGGACTGCTCACCGGATCCGGCGCGCTGCGGCTGCCCGCCCTCGGGCTGTGGCTCCGGCTGGGCGTCCGTCTCCTGGGGCGCGGGCGTGTCGTCCCGCGCCGGTCCGTCCTGCGCGGGCGTGTCGGGGGCCTCGGGGCCGTCGGGGCCGTCGGGGCCGTTCGACGGCGGCCGGCCGCCCCCGCCTCCGGGCCCCTCGGGGTCGTCAGGGCCGTCGGGCCCGTCGGGATCCGGGTCCTCGTCGCCCCGGAACTCCTCCAGCGTGTCGTCGAGCTTCTCCTCGTCGAGCCCCGGCGCGTCGAAGGGGTTACGGCGCCTGCGGTGCGGCAGCGCCAGCAGCGCCGCCTGCCGTACGTCGTCGGCGGTGACGTCGGTACGCCCCGCCCACGCGGCCAGCGCCGTCGCCGTGCGCGCCATCACGATGTCCGCGCGCATCCCGTCCACCTCGAACGCGGCGCAGGTCGCGGCTATCCGGCGCAGCGCCGTGTCCCCGAGGCGCACGCCCGGCAGCAGTGCCCGCGCCGCGACGATCCGCTCCCGCAGCGCGCTCTCCTCACCGGCCCAGCGCGCCGCGAACCCGGCCGGGTCGTCGTCGTACGCGAGCCGCCGCCGGACCACCTCCACCCGCAGATCGGGCTCGCGCGACGCCGCGACCTCCACGGTCAGCCCGAAGCGGTCCAGCAACTGCGGCCGCAGTTCGCCCTCCTCCGGGTTCATCGTCCCGACGAGCAGGAAGCGCGCGGCGTGCCGTACGGAGACGCCCTCACGCTCGACGTACGAGGCGCCCATGGCCGCCGCGTCCAGCAGCAGGTCCACGAGGTGGTCGTGGAGCAGGTTGACCTCGTCCACGTACAGCACCCCGCGGTGCGCGTCCGCGAGCAGTCCGGGCTCGAACGCCTTCACGCCCTCCGACAGGGCGCGTTCGATGTCCAGCGCCCCCACGAGCCGGTCCTCGGACGCGCCCACGGGCAGCTCGACCATCCGCGCGGCCCGCGCCTCGGCGGACGCGCCCCCGTGCGGCCCGTCGGGGCAGCGCGGATCCGGCGCGGCCGGGTCGCAACTGAACCGGCACCCCGTCACCACCGGCACCTCGGGCAGCAGGGCGGCCAGCGCCCGTACCGCCGTCGACTTCGCCGTGCCCTTCTCACCCCGTACGAGGACGCCGCCGACCGCCGGACTGACCGCGTTCAGCAGCAGACCGAGACGGAGATCGTCCATGCCCACCACGGCGGTGAACGGGAAAGGGGTGCTCATAGGCTGATCGCTCCTTCGAATGACGCATCGATGACCGGGCGGCGTTCCACGGTGCTCACGGGGCCCCCGGAGGGATGAACGGCAGCCCGGCAGGGGCGCCCTCCTCGATCAGGCGCAGCAGCGCGGCCGTGTCCGCGTGCTCCTCGACGAGGTCCGCGAGCAGGTCGAGCTGTTCCTCGCGCAGTGCGCCGAAGCTCGTTCCGGGCGCGGGCACGAACCGCCGGCCCGCCGCCCGCGCCACCTCCGTCAGGAACCGCCGCCGGAACGCGTCGCTCTCCAGCGCCCCGTGCCAGTGCGTGCCCTGGACGGCCCCGGACCGGCAGCCGTCCAGGGCCCGCCCCTCCGGATCCGTGACGAAGGCGTCCCCGCCGCGCACGTCCGCGACGCCGTGATGGATCTCGTACCCCTCGACCCGCTCGCCGAGGGCCACCCCGGCCGGCCGCGCGAGGGTCTTCTCCCGCTCGAACCTGACCCGTACGGGCAGCAGTCCGAGCCCGGCCACCGAGCCCGCCCGGGACTCCACCTCGTCGTCGATCCGCTCGCCGAGGATCTGGTAGCCGCCGCAGATGCCCAGCACGGGGCGGCCCTCGGCGGCCCGCAGGGCCAGCGCGTCGGCCAGCCCGCGCTCCCGCAGCCACGCCAGCGCCCGCACCGTGCCGCGCGTGCCCGGCACGATCACCAGGTCCGCGTCGGCCAGCTCCTCGGGACGGTCCACGAACCGCACCACGACCCCGGGCTCCGCCGCCAGCGCGTCCACATCGGTGAAGTTCGACATGAGCGGTACGGCGCAGACCGCGACCCGCAGCACGTCCTCGCCGTACGGGGGAGCCACCACCGACTCGCGCACGGCGCCGCGCAGCGAGACCCGCAGCCCGTCCTCCTCGTCGATCCCCAGACCGTGCCGGAAGGGCAGCACCCCGAGCGTGGCCCGCCCGGTCAGCCCGCGCAGCATGTCGAGCCCCGGCTCCAGCAGCGAGACATCGCCCCGGAACTTGTTGACGAGATACCCCGCGACCAGCGCCTGGTCCTCCGGGCTCAGCAGCGCGGTCGTCCCGAAGAAGGAGGCGAAGACCCCGCCCCTGTCGATGTCCCCGACCACGACCACCGGCAGCCGCGCGGCCCGCGCGATACCCATGTTCACGATGTCGGTGCGGCGCAGATTGATCTCGGCCGGGCTGCCCGCGCCCTCGCAGATCACGGCGTCGTACGTGGACCGCAGCTCCTCCAGGCACTCCAGCACGGGCCCGAGCAGCGCCTCCTGCCGGCCGCCGTGCAGCGCCTTCCCGGGGGCCGGCCCCCCGGACCCCCCGAAGAATCCACGGGCACTCAGCTCCCCGACCGGCTTGCCCATCAGCACCACCTGGCTGCTGCGGTCGCTGCCCGGCTTCAGCAGCACGGGGTTCATCAGCGCGGTCGGCTCCACCCGCGCGGCCTGCGCCTGCATCGCCTGGGCGCGCCCGATCTCCGCGCCCTCGCGCGTCACGAACGAGTTCAGCGACATGTTCTGGCCCTTGAACGGCGCGACCTTCACGCCCCGGCGCACCAGCCAGCGGCAGATCCCCGCCGTGACGACGCTCTTGCCCGCGTCGGAGGTCGTGCCGGCGATCAGCAGCCCTCCGCCGCGCCCCGCACGCCCGCTGTTCCGGCTCATCCACGCCTCCTGGTGGTCCTGATCCCGCGCACCGCGCCGTACCCGAGACGGGCCGTGACGCAGGCCGCGAGGGCGAGCACGTTGACCCGGCGGGCCAGCCGTACGGCGCGCTCGATGTCCGGGACCCCGACCGGGCGTCCCGTGCCGTTCAGGACGGGGCGGTGCTCCACGCGCCCGCCGTACGCGAGCGTCCCGCCGAGCCGTACGCCCAGCGCCCCGGCGAACGACGCCTCCACGGGGCCCGCGTTGGGGCTCGGGTGCCGGTGCGCGTCCCGCCGTACGGCCCGCAGCGCGCCGCGCCCGTCCTCCCCGGCGACGACGGCCAGCGCGGCGGTCAGCCGGGCCCCCGGCCACCCCACGACGTCGTCGAGACGGGCCGACGCCCAGCCGAACCGGCGGTAACGGTCGCTCTTGTGACCCACCATCGCGTCCAGCGTGTTCACGGCGCGGAACCCGACGAGCCCCGGCGCCCCGGCGACCGCGCCCCACACCAGCGCGCCCACGACGGCGTCGGAGGTGTTCTCGGCGACGGACTCCACGACGGCGCGCGCGATCTGCGCCTCGTCCAGGGAGTACGGATCACGGCCGCACAGGTTCGGCAGACGTTCCCGGGCGCCTTCGAGGTCCCCGGCGGCCAGCGCCGCGCCGACGGCCCGCGCCTCGCGGCCCAGCGAGGCGCCCCCGACCACGGCCCAGGTGGCCGCCGCGGTCAGCGCCACGGAGGCGGCGGGGTGACGGCGTACCCCGGCGGCGGCCAGTGCCGCGGCCCCGGCGGCGCCTCCGGCGCAGACCATGGTGTGCAGCGCGCCCCAGCCTCGGTGGTCGCGCCACAGCGCGCGCTCGACGGCCCCCGCGGCCCGGCCGAAGGCGGCCACCGGATGCCCCCGGCGCGGATCGCCGAACAGCCGGTCGCCCAGGAGGCCGAGGGCGGCGCCGTACGCGAAGACCCGCTCGGCGGCAGGGGCGGCTGAGCCGCCGCGCGCGGCGGAACCGCAGCCAGGCATGGCGAAGTGTCCTCACTCAGGGTCCGCGCCCCGGTTCGACGTTCGTAGTGCGACGGCGAGAGTTCCTGGCTCCTGGAGGCGAGGCTCACAGTGACAGTGGCGGGACCGCGCCGGATTCGCACCGGCTTCCTCTGCTGCCGTCGTCAATGGCCCCGGAAGTCCACCACGCTCCGCAACACCCGTCAACTCATCCTTGACCTGCGACGGGACAGTGTGCGGAGCCCCACATCGGACCGGTCGGCCGATGCGGGGCTCCTGTGCGGACCGCGGTCGGGGTCAGGCCACGATGAGGCTGATCCCGTACGCGACGGCCCCGACGCAGAGCGCGAAGCACAGGTAGGCGCCGGCGCGGGCCGCGAGCGGCGCGGGTCCGGTGGCGGGTGTGGAGGCGGCGGCCGAGGTTCCGGCCGGGCCCGGTGCCGCCGTGGATCCCCGCTTGGCGAGGCCCACGATGCCCAGGGTGAAGAGGCCCACGAGGGCGACGGTCGCCACCAGGCTGACGCCGAAGACGGAGCCGAGTGCTGCCCAGTCGATGTTCATAGGGTCGCTTCCTTACACCGTGGCGGGGCGGGCCGGTTCGGCCTGGTCCGGGGCGGTGGCCGCGGGGGCCGGGATGGTGGTCGAGAGGTCCTGGCCGGCGGCGCCCGCCGGGGGAGGCGGGGTGACGGCCGCGATGGCGGTGGTCACCACTCCGGCCGGCTCGGCGGTGAGGCCCGTGCCGGCGGCGGGCTCGGCGGTGACGTTGGTGTGGTCGACCGGACGGCGGCGCGAGGCGAGCCAGATCCCGGCGGAACCGGCGACCAGCAGGACCGCGACGACGACGATGCCCCAGGCGCCCTGGCCGGTCAGGAACTCGGCGCCGGCGGCGACCAGCCCCGCGGCCGGCAGCGTGAGCCCCCAGGCGACGAACATCCGGGTCGCCGTGGACCAGCGCACCACCCCGCCCTTGCGGCCGAGCCCCGCGCCCATCACGGCGCCGGAGCAGGACTGTGTGGTGGAGAGCGAGAAGCCCAGGTGCGAGGAGGCCAGGATGACCGTCGCGGCGCTGGTCTGGGCGGCGAAGCCCTGCTGCGGCTGGAGGTCGGTGAGGCCGGTGCCCATGGTGCGGATGATGCGCCAGCCGCCGAGGTACGTGCCGAGCGCGATCGCGATGCCCGCGGAGACGATGACCCACAGGGGCGGGTTGGAGCCGGGGGCGAGGACACCGCCGGTGACCAGGGCGAGCGTGATGACGCCCATGGTCTTCTGCGCGTCGTTGGTGCCGTGGGCGAGGGAGACGAGCCCGGCGGAGGCGATCTGCCCGACCCGGTAGCCCTTGGCGGTGGCCTTGTCGTCCGTGGCGCGGCCGATCCGGTACGTCAGCTTCGTCGCCAGCAGGGCGGCGAGGCCGGCGACCACGGGGGCGGCGAGCGCGGGGATCAGGACCTTGGTGACGACGACGCCGCCGTTGACGCCGGAGGCGCCGACGGACATCAGGGTGGCGCCGATCAGCCCGCCGAAGAGCGCGTGGGAGGAGCTGGACGGGAGTCCGAGCAGCCATGTGAAGAGATTCCACAGGATGGCGCCGACGAGCGCCGCGAAGATCACTTCTGTTCTGATGCCCTGTTCGTTGATGAGCCCGCCGGAGATCGTCTTGGCGACCTCGACGGACAGGAACGCGCCGACGAGATTCAGGACCGCGGACATACCCACCGCGACCTTGGGCTTCAGAGCGCCGGTCGAGATGGTCGTCGCCATCGCGTTGGCGGTGTCGTGGAAACCGTTCGTGAAATCGAACACGAGAGCTGTCACGATCACAATCGCGAGCAGCAGCGTGATGTGTTCCATTGACCCAGGACCCAGGCAATCGTTCGACGTCGGTGGCCACGGTGAACGTAGGGAGTCAGGGTGAACGGAAGATGAACTGGGTGGGTCCGCACGGTGACCCACCCGGTGGAGATGTCCGCGACGCCTGGCAGGATCGGCGTATGACGGATGAGCGGACCGGCGAACACGGTGAACGGACCGGCGGGCAGGGCGAATCGGCGGTCGGGCGGGGCGCCCTGGAACGGGCCTGGGCGGAGCTGGTCGACACCGCCCGCAGAACGGCCGCGGAGGGGCTGGTCGTCGGCACCTCCGGCAATGTCTCCGTCCGGGTCGGCGAGCTGGTCCTCGTCACCCCGAGCGGAGTCCCGTACGACCGGCTCGCACCCGGCGACGCGATCGCGGTCGACCTCGCCGGACGGCAGGTCCTCGGCACTCTCACGCCCACCAGTGAACTCCCCCTGCACCTGGCCGTCTACCGCGACACGCCCGCGACCGCCGTGGTCCACACCCACGCCGTGCACGCCACCGCGGTCTCCACCCTGGTCACCGAACTCCCCTTGATCCATTACATGGCGGCGGCCCTCGGCGGCCCCGTCCGCGTCGCCCCGTACGCGCTGTACGGCTCGGAGGAGCTGGCCCGCGGGATGGGCGAGGCCCTGGTGGACCGTACGGCCTGCCTGCTGCGGAACCACGGAACGGTGGCGTACGGCGACACCCTCGCCCAGGCGTACGACCGCACCGCCCAGCTCGAATGGATGTGCCGCCTGTGGCTCACGGCCAGTGCGGTGCCGGGACACCGTCCCTCGCTGCTGTCGGAGGAACAGGTGCGGGAGGTGGGGGAGAAGCTGCGCGGCTACGGCCAGCGGGGCTGACCCCGCCGTGAGGCCGAGTGGGGCGGGGCCAGCCCGCCGCCCCCGACGGCCCCCGCCCGCTGGCCGGGTCCGGCGCGGGTGGAGACACTGGGAGCGTGCGCCCGGCTACAGCGACGGCAGCGGCCGTCACCACAGTGCTCGGGGTCGGCGCGGCTGCGGTCGCGGCCGGCCGGTACGCCAGCGATGCCGCGCTCAAGGCACCGCCGGGGCGGCCCCTGCCCAGCGACCCGAAGATCACCGTGCACGCCACGGCCGCCGGACAGGTCACCCTGACCCGCTCGCTCGCCTCCCTGCGCCCCGGAACGTACGGGATCGAGGGACCCGGCGTGCACGCCGTCGTCGGACCGGTCCTGGACGGCGTGCCGCACCCGGCCGACACCGTGGTGCGCCGGCTGGTACGGGTCACCCGCGGCGCCCTCGTCCCGGGCAGGCGCGTACGGCTCACCCCACAGGTGCACAGCGGGGACCCCGGCACCGCACTGGGCCTCGCCCACCAGGACATGTGGATCCCGGGGGAACTCGGCTCGCTGCCCGCGTGGTTCGTGCCGGGGCCGCGGGGCACCTGGGTGATCACCGTGCACGGTCTCGGCACCACCCGCGAGCACCCCCTGAACGTGATGGAATTCCTCGCGGCCCAGCGCCTGCCCGTCCTCGACCTCGCCTACCGGGGCGACCCCGGCGCGCCCCGCTCCCCGGACGGCCTCGGCCACCTCGGCGACTCCGAGTGGCGCGACCTCGACGCGGCGATCCGCCACGCGGTCCGGCTGGGCGCCGAGCGCGTGGTCCTGCACGGCTGGTCCACCGGCGCCTCGATGGCCCTGCACGCCGCCGCGAACTCCGCCCTCAGCGAGCGCATCGCCGGACTCGTACTCGACTCGCCGGTGCTGGACTGGGAGGCCACCCTGCGGGCCCTGGCCACCGCCCGCCGGATCCCCGGGCCCCTGCTGCCGCTCGCCGTGCGGGCGGCCCAGGGCCGGACGGGGCTGCACGGCGACCGGCTGCTGGAAGCCGCCGACCCGCGCAATCTGCACGTACCGACGCTGATCTTCCACGGCCCCGACGACACCATCGCGTCCTGGAACCCCTCGCGCGAACTCGCCGCCCACCGGCCGGGGCTGATCGCCCTCCACACCGTCCCGCACGCCCCGCACGCCGCGATGTGGAACGCGGATCCCGACGGGTACGAGGAGACGCTCCGCCGCTTCCTCACCCCGCTCATGTAGCACCGGCGCCCCGCGCCGTACCGCCCGGCTCCGGGCGACACGGCGCGGACGCGGACGCGTTGCGGCGCGGACGCGGGTCCGGGCGGTACGGCGCGGACGCGGGTGCCGCAGGGCCGCCCCGGCGCCTCCGCGCCCGCCTCCCCTCCCGCACCTCGCGCGGCCCTGTGCTCTCGCCTCCTTCCGCGTCCTGCGCCCGTACCCGTCGCCCGTCCCGCACCCTGTGCCCGCACCCGGGTCCTGGCCGCGTGCCCCGGCCCGGCGGGCACGGCGCGGACACGGGTGCCGCCGGGCCGCCCCGGCGCGCCTCCGCTTGGACTCCTTGCGCCGCCTTCGCGCCCCCGCGCGCACCGCGCCATCCGCCGGCCCGCCCCGGACCGCCGCCCTCCCCACCTCCCCGAACAGTCGTACGCCGCCTCCTCCGCACCGGTGAGACCGCTGCGCACAAGGGGCCACTTCCGCCGTTCCGGTACCGCCGAAAGGGGTTCCGTTTGGGCTTTCGGGCAGTCACCGGGAAGACTGCCCCCGTGACGTCCCGAAAGCCTGATGAGCAATTGGCGCGCAACTCCACACTCCGACTCGTCCGCGCGGCGCCGTTGGCCACGGCCCGGCGGGCGGTGACCGAGGGGCGCGGCCGGCCGGCCCCCCGGCCGCCCCAGGGAACTCCGCCCCAGGCGGAGCTGGCCCGGCAGGCGAGGGCCGTGCTCGCCGACGCGGCCCGCGTGGCCCGCTGGGCCGCCGTCGACCGGGACCCCGGCGCGGGCCCCCTCACCGAGGCGGCGCGCGAACGGGCCGCCACAGCCCTGGAGTTGACCCCGGAGCAGGTGAGCGCGGCCTGGGACCGGGCCCGGCTGGCCGGCCTCGTCGAACTGCACGACGGCACCGTCCGCCCCGGCTGGCGCCTCAAGGCCTGGGACCGCGACGACAGCGCCGTCCAGCGCGGCTGGGTCGCGCTCTTCGACGCCTGGTCGCTCGTCCACCCCGGCCCCGCCGACATCGCCCCCGCGACGGTCGCCGAGGTCATCGAGGCCGTCCCCCAGGTGCTCTCCCTCCTCCAGCTCTCGGCCGGGCCCGTGCTGGTGCCGACCCTGCTCGACCTGCTCCAGCAGCGGGTCGCCGAGCTGCACGAGGGACGGTGCGAGGTCCCCTACGGCCCGCAGCCCGCCCCGGCCCCCACCTCCACCGAGCCGCCGGCCGCCGCCGACCCGGTCGACGAGGCCCTGCTGCCCCCGCTGCTGGACTGGGCCCTGGACGGTCTGGCCGCCGTCGGCGCCCTCACCCGGGGCGAGGGCCAGGCCACCCTCACCCCGCTCGGCAACTGGGCGGTCTGGGTCAAGCTCGAACAGATCTGCGTCGCCGCCCAGAGCCCCGCGGGCAACATCGAGCAGTCCGCGGAGCACATGCTGCGCGGCTGCGCCCGGCTCACCCCGGGCCCGGCCCGCGCCGAGTACCGGGCCTGGCTCGCCGCCCGTACCGTCGGCAGCGCCGTCACCGAACTCCTCACCGTCGCCCGGGGCGAGGACGCCCTCCTGCGCGGGCTCGCCTTCGAGGCGCTGCGCGTGGTCGGCGCCCCCGCGGAGGCCGACGTACGGGCCGCGGCCCACGACACCTCCCTGCGCCCCTACGCGCTCCTCTGGCTGGCGGAGTACGAGGGCGCCGACCCCGAGGACGCCTCGGAGGTGCTGACCCGGGAGGAGTCGACCTGGCTGTGGGTCGACACGGCGGCGGCCGTCGCGGACCACGGCGAGAGCGATCTGCTGGTCCGGCACCTGGAATCCGCCGTCCAGGGCAGCGTGCCCGCACTCCTCGCCGAGGTCAGGGCCCTGGGTCACCCCCGTACCGTCCAGGTGCTGGTGGCCCTGGCCGCCGCACACCCCGACCCGGCCCTGGCCAAGGCCGTACGCAGGGCCGCCTTCCAGGTGCACACCGGCGGATCCTGACGCACCCGGCGCCCCCCCCCGCGACCGGGAGGGGCGCCGGACCGCGCGCCGTGGGCGGGGCTCAGCGGAACGTGTCGCACCGCGCCACGTCACCCGACGCGTACCCCGTACGGAACCACTCCTGCCGCTGCGCCGCCGAGCCGTGCGTCCAGGACTCCGGGGTGACCCGGCCCTGGAACCGCTCCTGGATCCGGTCGTCGCCGACGGCCGCCGCCGCGTCGAGGCCGTCCGTGATGTCCTCGTCGGTCAGCTTCGTGAGCAGCGGACGCCCCGAGGACCCGGCGGGCGTGGTCGTCGCGTGGTGCGCCCAGACCCCCGCGTAGCAGTCCGCCTGGAGCTCCACCTTCACCGCGTTGCTGTCCGGGCCCTGCCGGCCGTCCTGGGACCTGGCCAGCGTGCCCATCAGGTGCTGCACGTGGTGGCCGTACTCGTGGGCCACCACGTACGCCTGCGCGAACGGCCCGCCACTCGCGCCGAACTTCGTCCTCAGCTCTTCGAAGAACCCGAGATCCATGTACGCCTGCTGATCGGCCGGGCAGTAGAACGGGCCGACCGCGGAGGTCGCGGACCCGCACGCCGTGTCCGTACGCCCAGTGAACAGCCGCGTCCGCGCCTTCGTGTAGCGCTCACCGCGCCGCTCGTACTCGGCCGCCCAGAAGTCCTGCACGCTGTTGACCACCGCGACGATCCGGCAGTCCTCCCGCGTGTTGGCGTCCCGCCCCGTCCGGCACGCCTCGTCCGTCCCCGTCCCCGACGAGGCGCCCGCGCCCTGCGCCGACCCCGCCGAGCCGCCCGAACCGTCCGACGACAGACCGAGCTGCTCCGGGCCGACCCCGAGGAAGAGGGCGATCAGCAGGACCACGAGACCGGCCGCCCCGCCACCCACCGCGAGCCCGCCCCCCGGAATCCGGCTGCCGCGCGCGTCCTGGACCTCCGACGTGTCCAGTCCCGCGTCGTCGTCGAACCGCATGCCCCACCACTCTCGCTCCCGCGCCGGTGAGGTCCGGCGCGGGACGGAGGATACCGACGCCCGGCCCCCGGCCCCGGTCCGCCGCCCGGGGGCCGCCGTCCCGGGGCCCGCCCAGTCAAAGCAGTTGCGCAGCCCGGCTAGACTGGGCCGTATGGCATTTCTCCTTGTGCATTAGCCGGCGTCGAAGAATCCCTCCGCCTGCCCTCTTCCGCCGTCCATACCGCCCTGGAGTCTTTCCGTGATCACCGCAACCGGCGTAGAGCTGCGCGCCGGCGCCCGTGTCCTCATCGAGTCCGCCTCGTTCCGTATCGCCAAGGGTGACCGCATCGGTCTCGTCGGGCGCAACGGCGCCGGCAAGACGACCCTCACCAAGTGCCTCGCGGGCGAGGGGATCCCCGCCGCCGGCACCATCACCCGCTCCGGCGAGGTCGGCTACCTCCCGCAGGACCCACGCACCGGCGACCTCGACATCCTCGCCCGCGACCGCGTCCTCTCCGCCCGCGACCTCGACTCCGTACTGAAGAAGATGCGCGAGAACGAGGACCGGATGGCGAACGGACAGGGCGCCACCCGCGAGAAGGCGATGAAGCGGTACGAGCGTCTGGAGACCGAGTTCCTCACCAAGGGCGGTTACGCCGCCGAGGCCGAGGCCGCCACCATCGCCGCCGCGCTCGGCCTGCCCGACCGGGTGCTCGGCCAGCCCCTCCACACGCTCTCCGGCGGTCAGCGCCGCCGCGTCGAGCTGGCCCGCATCCTCTTCTCGGACGCCGACACCCTGCTCCTCGACGAGCCCACCAACCACCTCGACGCGGACTCCATCGTCTGGCTGCGCGACTACCTCAAGACCTACCGCGGCGGCTTCATCGTGATCTCCCACGACGTCGACCTGGTCGAGACGGTCGTCAACAAGGTGTTCTACCTGGACGCCAACCGCGCGCAGATCGATGTCTACAACATGGGCTGGAAGCTCTACCAGCAGCAGCGCGAGTCGGACGAGAAGCGCCGCAAGCGCGAGCGCGCCAACGCCGAGAAGAAGGCCGCGACGCTGAACTCGCAGGCCGACAAGATGCGCGCCAAGGCCACCAAGACGGTCGCCGCGCAGAACATGGCCCGCCGCGCCGAGCGGCTGCTCTCAGGACTGGAGCAGGTGCGCCAGTCCGACAAGGTCGCCAAGCTGCGCTTCCCCGAGCCCGCCCCCTGCGGCAAGACACCGCTCACCGCCGAGGGCCTGTCGAAGTCGTACGGCTCGCTGGAGATCTTCACGGACGTGGATCTCGCCATCGACAAGGGCTCCCGGGTCGTCATCCTCGGCCTCAACGGCGCCGGCAAGACCACGCTGCTGCGTCTGCTGGCCGGGGTCGAGACGCCGGACACCGGGCAGGTGACCCCCGGCCACGGCCTCAAGCTGGGCTACTACGCCCAGGAGCACGAGACCCTCGACCCGGAGCGCTCCGTCCTGGAGAACATGCGCTCATCGGCGCCCGACCTCGATCTGGTCGACGTCCGCAAGACGCTCGGGTCCTTCCTCTTCTCCGGCGACGACGTCGACAAGCCCGCCGGGGTGCTCTCCGGCGGCGAGAAGACCCGGCTGGCGCTCGCCACCCTGGTCGTCTCCTCCGCCAACGTGCTGCTGCTGGACGAGCCGACGAACAACCTCGACCCGGCCAGCCGTGAGGAGATCCTGGGCGCGCTGCGTACGTACAAGGGCGCGGTCATCCTCGTCACCCACGACGAGGGCGCCGTCCACGCGCTGGAGCCGGAGCGGATCATCCTGCTGCCGGACGGCGTCGAGGACCTGTGGGGCGCGGACTACGCGGACCTGGTCGCGCTCGCCTGACGCGGTCCGGCACGTGGCGGGTCCCGGCGCGGGGTGGGTCCTGACACGCCCTGCGCCGCCCCGCCGACGGGGTGATCGTCCAGCGTGATCCACTCCGTCTGGATCATTCGGCTCAGCAGTGATCCACCATCTGAGTGACCGCGTCTCGTACTCCCGGCGTGGTACCCGACGGATCGCCTCCTCACGTACATCATCCGCACCCGCACCATCGGAACGGCCCTGACCTGGCACTTCTCGCCCGGCCCAGGTCGGAGCCCGATCACGACGGCTCTGGAACAGGGCATTCCGTTCGTGCTGGAAGGTTGAAGTACGCCGAAGCTTGTCGTACGGACCTTGCTGAATGGGTGGCCAGGACGCCCGCGAGGGGTGATCATGAGAAGTCCAGAGCGCACTTCCCACGAGGAGGCACGGGTGGCCGAGACTCTGAAGAAGGGCAGCCGGGTAACCGGCGCCGCGCGCGACAAGCTCGCGGCAGACCTGAAGAAGAAATACGACAGTGGTGCGAGTATCCGGGCACTGGCCGAGGAAACCGGCCGTTCCTATGGATTCGTCCACCGGATGCTCAGCGAGTCCGGAGTCACGCTGCGGGGACGCGGCGGGGCCACGCGAGGCAAGAAGGCCGCATCGGCCTGACGGCCGGACGCGGCTCCTCCCTGTCGCCGGTTCGGAGAGTGGCCACCCTGGGCGATCGCGCGATCGCCCAGGTGGTTACTGTGCAGTCACTTAGACGTTGAGTCCGACTGCCCGAACCGGAGGCACCCCATGACTTCGCTCGCACCAGTACTCGACAAGGACGGCATACGGCTCACCGTCGAGGACGCGGTTGCCACGGTGACACTGACCCTTCCGGCCAAGCGCAACGCCCAGTCTCCCGCTCTGTGGCGGGCGTTGGCAGAAGCCGGAAGGTCACTGCCGGGCAGCGTGCGGGTCGTGGTGCTGCGTGGAGAGGGGAAATCCTTCTCCGCGGGGCTCGACCGGCAGGCGTTCGCCCCCGAGGGGTTCGACGGCGAGCCATCCTTCACCGATCTCGCCCGCGGCTCCGACACGGAGCTGGACGCGGCCATCGCCGCGTACCAGGACGGCTTCGTCTGGCTGCGCCGCAGCGACATCGTGTCCATCGCGGCCGTCCAGGGACACGCGATCGGGGCGGGCTTCCAGCTCGCCCTCTCCTGTGACCTGCGGGTCGTCGCGTCGGACGCGCAGTTCGCCATGCGCGAGACCAGCCTGGGCCTCGTCCCCGACCTCACCGGCACCCATCCGCTGGTGGGGCTCGTCGGCTACGGCCGCGCGCTGGAGATCTGCGCCACGGGCCGCTTCGTCCACGCCGAGGAGGCGGGACGCACCGGACTCGCCAACCTGGTGGTGGACCCCGAAGAACTCGACGCCGCGGCCCAGGACCTGGCGGCGGCGCTGCTCGCCGCGCCCAGGGACGCGCTGATCGAGACCAAGGCCCTGCTCCAGGGCGCCTCGGGCCGCTCCTTCGAGGCCCAGCGCACCGCCGAGCGCGCGGCGCAGGGGCGCCGACTGCGCGACCTGGCCGGCCTGGGGGACTGACGGGCGTACGGGCCTGACGCGCGCCCAGGTGCGCGGGTGTACGGGCGCCCCGGGCCGGAGGCCTGGGGCGCGTGCGCGCCGGACCCGTGCTCTGACGGGCGCACGGTTCAACTCCGCACGGTTCAACTCCGCGCCGTACGCCGCGCGCTCCCGCGTTCCGCCCCGCCCGCCGGGGCCTCCACCGCCGTCACCAGCACGGCCACCGTCCGCGGCGCCTCCGCGAGCCGGGCGAGCCGCGCGCGCACCGCCCGCGCCACTTCCAGCGGGTGATGCCCCGCCGCCGTCGCCAGCTCCACCCGTACGTGCTCCACGCCGCCGTCGGCCGCCACCGTTCCCACCACCGCGCCGCCCAGAGTCCTGGTCAGATGCGCGACCCCGGGGACGGCCGCCGCCGCGGTACCCACCGCGCCCTCCGGCTCCACGGCGTCTCGCCCGACCGGCCCAGCGGGCGCCGGTGATCGCGCCGCCGTGTCCAGCAGCGCCGTCACCCGCAGATCGACCTCGGCCACCCGCAGCCCCAGCCCGTCCGTCGCGCAGGCGAACAGCGCCCCGCGCAGCCGGTCCGCCAGCGCGGGCAGCGGCTCGCCCGGCGCCGCCGCGAACTCCCCGTCGATCCGCAGCGGCCCCGGCGGCTGCGCGCCGGGCGGCGGCGGTACCTCCGGGGCCCCTGCCCCGTCCGGGTCGGCCAGAGCGATCCGTACCTCGCCGAGCACGGCCCCCGGCACGGCCGCCGCGGCCCGCCGCAGCTCCGCCGTCGCGGCCCGTTCGGCCAGCCACGCTCCGTCGGCCGCGTCGCCCAGCGCGAGCAGCCTGCCCAGGGCGAGCCGATGCCGTACGGCCGCCGTCCATCCCTCGGTACCGCGCCCAGTCGTCATTCCTCCACCCTGCCGCATTCACGGCGCGGTGCGGGGCAAGCGCACCTAATGTGAGCAAAGGAGTCAAATCACCGCGCGGAAAGGGATGAGTGGCGATGTCAGACACCGCACCCCGCAGTCGGGCCGACGAGAAGGGGGGAGCCAGCCCCGTCACGAGGCGCGGCGGCGGACCCCCGGCCTCGCGCGGCCGTACGACCATCGCCGACGGCGTCGTGGAGAAGATCGCGGGCCTCGCCGCCAGGGACGTCCTCGGCGTGCACGCCATGGGCAGCGGGGCCGCCCGTACCTTCGGCGCCGTACGGGACAGGGTCCCCGGCGGCGGCAGGTCCGTCAGCCGCGGGGTGAAGGCCGAGGTCGGGGAGGTGCAGACGGCGATCGATCTGGAGATCGTCGTCGACTACGGCGTGTCGATCACCGCGGTCGCCGCCGCCGTCAGGGAGAACGTGGTGGCCGCGGTCGAGCGGATGACGGGCCTCGATGTCGTCGAGGTCAACATCGCGGTCAGCGACGTGAAGCTCCCCGACGAGGAGGACGACGACGACCAGGAGTCGCGGCTCCAGTAGCGGCCGGCGGGTGCGTCGTCGTACGGAGTCGCCGGGGGCCCGGCGCGAGCAGCGGAAGAGGAGTGCACGATGAGTATGGCGGCGGTCGGCCTGGTGGCCGGAATGGTGCTCGGATTCGCCGGTTACTTCGGTGGTTTCGGAGCTTTTGTGGTGGTGGCCGTGCTGGGCGCGGTCGGTTTTGTGGCGGGGAAGTTCGTCGACGGCGATCTGGAGCCCGGCGATTTCTTCCGCCCCCGCGACCGCGACGGCCGGCGGCGGTGACGCCGGATGGCCGGTGACCGGGTGGCGGCGGCCGGACGAGGAGCGACCACGATCGCCGACCGGGTCGTCGCGAAGATCGCCGCGCAGGCGGCCAGGGAAGCGCTCGACCGCGTACCGGAAGGCGGCGCTCCGCCACATGCCTTCGTGACGGTGCGCCACGACAGCGCGTGGGTACGGGTCGGTGTCGAGCTGGAGTACCCCTCCGACCTCGGCACCCAGTGCGGTGCGGTGCGACGGCAGGTCGTCCACCGGGTGAGAACGCTGGTGGGGATGGAGGTGCCCGAGGTGGACGTGCGGGTCGAGCGACTGCACTCCGACCGGTCGCGCCTCGCGGCGCAGGGGAGGATCCGATGACGGAGGAGCCCGCGCCCGAGGGGCACCGGTCCACGTACCGGGACGTGGACGGGGGTGACGACAGGGGCGGCCTACGTGAACCGGACGACGTGGACGCGGGCGCCGGCCACGGGCGCAGACCCACACTCGACAACGCCGCCGATGACGGCAGCGGCGGTGTGGCGCGCGCCCGGCGCTTCTGGTCCGCCCGTCGTGTCCCCGCCGGGCCGGCCGCGCTGATCCTGCTCGGCGCGACCGGGCTGCTGCTGTACGACATCGCCGCGGTACGCGCCGGCCACCGGGCCATGTACTGGCGCCGCGCGCTCGCCGACCAACTGGCCCGCCGGCCGCTGGACGAGGTGTGGATCCTCGTGGCCGCCGCCGTCGCCACGGCCCTCGGCCTGTGGCTGCTCGCCCTCGCCCTCACCCCGGGGCTGCGCCGGCTGCTGCCCATGCGGCGGGAGTCCGTACCGGTACGCGCCGGGCTCGACCGCGACGCCGCCGAACTGGCGCTGCGGGACCGGGCCATGGAGGTCTCCGGCGTCCGGTCCGCGCGCGTACGGCTGCGGCGCTCCCGCGCGAAGGTGAACGCCGCCGCGCACTTCCGCGCACTCGACGAGGTACGGGCCGACCTGGAGCGGGCGCTGGGCGACGGTGCCGGTGAACTGGGCCTCGACCGGCGGCCCGCCGTGACGGTACGGGTCCACCGGCCCGCGAGGAAG
The DNA here is from genome assembly GCF_042756365.1 of Streptomyces sp. NPDC059092. Classification (NCBI taxonomy): domain Bacteria; kingdom Bacillati; phylum Actinomycetota; class Actinomycetes; order Kitasatosporales; family Streptomycetaceae; genus Streptomyces; species Streptomyces sp. NPDC059092. Next base: position 9,699 of record NZ_JBHZEJ010000076.1, on the reverse strand, counting down.
GGGTGACGGGATGATCCGCCTGGTCAACCGGGTACTGCTCGCTCTCATCGGCCTGGTCCTGCTCTGCGGGGGCGGGATCGTCCTCGCGGCGGGCACGGGGCTGCCGGTGCCGTCCTGGTGGCCGTACGCCGGACCGAGGAGCGTCCTGCTGAGCCGCGCGAACCGGCTGCGCTACCGGGACGACGGCTGGTGGTGGCCCGTGGTCATCGCCGCCCTCGCGGTCCTCGTCGTCCTGATGCTGTGGTGGCTGCTGTCCCAACTGCGCCGCGCCCGGCTGCCGGAGGTCCTGGTCGGCAGCGGGGACGGCGAGGGCGCGGTGCTGCGCGGCCGGGCGCTGGAGAACGTCGTCGCGGACGACGCGGAGTCCCTGGACGGCGTGGCCCGCGCGACCGTGCGCCTCACGGGCCGGCGCACCGGCCCCTCGGCCCGCGTCCACCTCCTCCTGGACCCGCACGCGCGGCCGGGCGAGACGCTGCGCCGTCTGTCGGACGAGTCCCTGGCGCACGCGCGGAGTTCGGCGGGGCTGGCGTCGCTGCCCGCGGAGGTACGGCTGGGGGCGGTGAAGCACCGGGCGGAACGGGTGAGCTGAGGGACGGGGCCGGGCCCCTGCCGTAACCCCACCGTTCACCGTTCGCGCGGCCTCCGCCGGCAACGACGACGTCGGTCAGGTGGTCAGGAGAGCTGGCCGTCGTAGTCCGGGAGCTTGAAGGTGCGTTCGGCGTGGCCGCCGGTCAGGTCGGTGGTGTTGTTGCCGACGTTGGCGATGATCGTGTAGCCGTTCTTCTCGATCTTCACGCGCTGGGCCGTCTTGAACGCGCTCACCTCGGTGAAGAGGTCGCCGATCGAGCGGCCGTAGAGGCCGTCGACCGTGTAGCCGACCGACGTCAGGTTGTACTGGGTGACCGACTGGATGAGGTCAGGACGGGCCGACACGAAGAAGATCTTGACGCCCCGGTCGTGCGCGAAGTCCGCCAGCGCGAGGGTGCGCCGGATCGCCGGGGTCGGGAAGGCCGACGAGTAGTCGGTTTCCAGCGAGGTGTTGTCGATGTCCAGGACGATGGCGGGCTTCTGTCCTGCGGGCACCGAGGCGAGGCGTCCGGCGACGTAGGAGTCGGCCTGGTCCATGACGGCGGCGATGTCGGCCTGCCAGGTCGCGTAGTCGGGCTTCGCCGCCGCCGCGGTGGCCGGAGCGGCCGGGGTGACCGGGGTGGCCGCCGGGGCGGCGGGCGCGGCCAGGGCGGGAAGGGCGGTCCCCGCCGCGAGCGCCGTGGTGAGAACCGCGGTCGTGGTGAGGGTTCTGAGCAGGCCGAGTGCCGCCATATCGGTCTCCTTGGGTGAGGGGTGGGGCCGATGGGTCGCGCACATCGTGGCAGCCAAGGGTTACCGATGGGTAGAGTCCGGTCGGCCAATGGCCGAACTCGCCCTGATCCAGGTCCTGTTGCCGCGTCTGCCCGTCGGTCCTGCCCGCCAGTCCCGCCTCCCCGTCCCTCCCAGCAAGGGTGCCGCTCGCGTGCTAGAAACCGTGCCGCGCGCCGCCGTCCACCGGGAGCATCACGCCCGTCAGATACGACGCCGCGGGCGACAGCAGGAACGCCGCCGTCCTGCCGAACTCCTCCGGCGTCCCGTACCGCCGCAGCGGAATGCGGGACTCCTGCGTCGCCCGCGCCGCCGCCGCGTCGCCGGAGAGCGCGTCCAGTTCGCGGACCCGGTCCGTGTCGATCCGCGACGGCAGCAGGCCGAGCACCCGGATGCCGCGCGGTCCGACCTCGTTCGCCAGGGACTTCGCGAACCCCGCGAGCCCGGGGCGCAGCCCGTTGGAGATGGTCAGGCCGGGGATCGGCTCGTGGACCGAGCCCGAGAGCACGAAGCCGACGACCCCGCCCTCCGTCAGTTCGGCCGCCGCGGTACGGGCCAGCCGTACCGCGCCCAGGAAGACCGACTCGAACGCCGTACGCCACTGCTCGTCCGTGTTGTCGGCGGCCGATCCCGGGGTCGGGCCGCCGACGCTGATCAGGATGCCGTCGAAGCGGCCGAACCGCTCCTTCGCGGTGGCGATCAGGTGCTCCGCCACGGCCGGGTCGGCGTTGTCCGCGGCCACTCCGTGCGCGCCGGGCCCTATCTCCGCCGCGGCGGCGGCGATGCTCTTCTCGTCGCGCCCCGAGACGACGACCTTCGCGCCGTCCGCCGCGAGCGCTTCGGCGGCGGCCCGGCCCAGCCCTCGCGAGCCACCGGTGACGACGTAGACGCGGTCCTTCAGTCCAAGATCCATGGCCCTATCCTGCCGTGCCGCCCCCCGCGCTGTCGTCCCCGGGCCCGTCCATGGCGCGCGGGTCCGGCTCCATCCCCGCCGTCACCCCGGCGAACGTCAGCGCCGTCACCACCAGGCCGATGTGGCTGAACGCCTGCGGGTAGTTGCCGAGCTGGCGCCGCGTCACCGGGTCGTACTCCTCCGCGAGCAGCCCGACATCGTTGCGCAGCGCGAGCAGCCGGTGGAACAGCTCCTCGGCCTCCCCCGTACGCCCCGTGAGGTGGAGCGCGTCGGCCAGCCAGAAGGAGCACACCAGAAACGTTCCCTCATCGCCCGGCAGCCCGTCCACCGACGACCCGGTCGCGCTGTAGCGCCGCAGGAGGCCGCCCTGCCCCAGCTCGGCCCGTACGGCGTCGACCGTGCCGATCACCCGCGGGTCGTCCGGCGGCAGAAAGCCCACGCGCGGGATGAGCAGCGTCGCGGCGTCCAGCTCCGTCGAGCCGTACGACTGGGTGAAGGTGTTCCGCACCGGGTCGTACCCCTTCTCGCACACCTCCCGGTGCACCTCGTCCCGCATCGCCCGCCACCGCCGTACGTCGCCGTGGAGCGAGGGCTCCTCCTCCAGGGTCCGTACGGCGCGGTCGGCGGCGACCCACGCCATCACCTTGGAGTGCACGAAGTGCCGGCGCGGCCCCCGTACCTCCCACAGCCCCTCGTCCGGCTCCCGCCACTTCGACTCCAGGAAGCCCAGCAGGCTGAGCTGGAGGTTCCAGGCGTGCGGCTTCGAGGCGAGCCCGGCCGTACGCGCCACGTTGAGGGAGTCGATGACCTCCCCGTACACGTCGAGCTGGAGCTGGTCGACCGCGCCGTTGCCGGTACGGACCGGGGTGGAACCCGCGTACCCGCTCAGCCACGGCAGCTCGCTCTCCGGGAGCCTGCGCTCGCCGCCGAGCCCGTACATGATCTGAAGATCGGCCGGATCGCCGGCCACCGCGCGCAGCAGCCAGTCGCGCCAGGCCGCCGCCTCCTCCAGATAGCCGACGGAGACCAGTGCCCCCAGCACCAGGGTGGAGTCGCGCAGCCAGCAGTAGCGGTAGTCCCAGTTGCGTACGCCGCCCATCTCCTCCGGAAGGGACGTGGTGAGCGCGGCGACGATGCCGCCCGTCGGGCCGTACGTGAGCGCCTTGAGCGTGATGAGCGAGCGCATGACGGCCGCGCGGTGCGGGCCCCGGTAGCGGCAGCGCGCCGCCCAGTCCTCCCAGTCCTCCAGGCTGTGCGCCAGCGCGTCGTACGGATCGACGCGCTCCGGGCGCGGCTCGTGGGAGGGGTGCCAGGTGAGGACGAACGCCACCTTCTCGCCCGGCCCGACCGTGAACGACGAACAGGTGCTGAAGTGCTGCCCCCAGGTCTTCACCGGGGGCTCGCTGCGCAGCCAGACGGAGTCGGGCCCCGCGACCGCGACCCGGTGGCCGTCCGCCCGCCGCATCCACGGCACCACGGAGCCGTAGTCGAAGCGCAGCCGGAGGGTCGCCTGCATCTCGACCTCGCCGCTGACGCCCTCGACGATCCGCACGATGTCGGGGGCCTTCTCGCGCTGCGGCATGAAGTCGGTGACCTTGACGGTGCCGGTCCTGGTCTCCCACACCGTTTCCAGCACCAGCGACTCACCCGCATAGCCCCGCCGGGTGCAGGTCCTGGCCCCGGCGGGGGCGAGCCGCCAGTGACCGTTGTCCTCGGCGCCGAGCAGCGCGGCGAAGCAGGCCGCCGAGTCGAAGCGAGGAAGGCACAGCCAGTCGATGGAGCCGTTCCTGCCGACCAGGGCGGCGGTCTGGAGATCGCCGATGAGTGCGTAATCCTCGATGCGTTGGGTCACGCCAGGGCTTTTTCCCGTACGACGGCCGCGCTAAGCAGAAGGATGGGGCAGGGGGATGACGCGCCGGGGCCGGAGGTCAGGCGTGTGCCGGCTCCGGTTCGGGCTCGGAGTCGGCGTCCTCTTCCGTGGCGGCCTTCGCGGCAGCGGCGGCGAGACGGTCGCGCCTCTCGTTCCGTACGAGGATCCCCCAGCCCACCGGCACGGCGGCCACGAAAAGCCACCACTGGACGGCGTACGCCATGTGGGGGCCGATCGAACTGTCGTCGGGGTTCCGGATCGGCTGCGGGCTGCCGTCCTCCGGCGCGGGGGAGGTCAGCTCGACGTAGCCGCCGAGGACCGTACGGCCCAGGGACTCCTGCTGCTGACCGCTGTTGATCAGCATGACCTGCCGGGGCGGCAGATCCCCCACGTCCCGGATGCCGGTGACCGCCGAGGTCTCGTCGGCCTTCAGCCGGCCGGCGATGGTGACCTCGCCCTTCGGCGGGGCGGGGATGGCCGGGAAGGCGTGCTGGTCGCCGTTGGCCGGGATCCAGCCACGGTTGACGACGACCACCCGGCCGTCCCGCATGACCAGCGGGGTCAGGACGTGGTAGCCGACACGGTCGTCGTTGGAGGTCCTGCGCCGTACGACGACCTCGTGCGCGGGGTCGAACGTGCCGGTGACGGTGACACCGCGCCAGTAGTCGGAGCGCGGGACGGTGTGCCCGGGGGACGTCAGCTCCGTGACCGGTACGGGCTTCGCCGCGAGGTTGGCCGAGATCAGCGCGTTCTGGGCCACCTTGTGCTCGTGGCGGTGCAACTGCCAGAAGCCCAGCTCGATCATCGCGGGGATGAGCGCGAGGGCAAGGAGGGTGAGGATCACCCATTGCCGGGACAACAGGAAGCGGTACACGCCTTCGACGGTACCCGGCGGGTCCCGGCGGCCCGACCCGGGGGTGGGGATGGGGACGCCTCAGACGCGGTCGACGATGCCCACCCGGCCGTCGGCGCGGGCGCAGTGACCGCCGCAGAACCAGTGACCGTCCACCTCGACGCCCTGCCCGATGACCTGGACCCGGCAGTGCTCGCAGATCGGCGCCATCCGGTGGATGGCGCACGCGAAACAGTCGAAGACGTGCACCACGCCCTGCGCGTGCACCTCGAACGACATGCCGTAGTCGTTTCCGCAGACCTCACAACGTGCCATGCGCCACAGAGTGGAGCGCCCGGGGCCGGGGCGCGAGCGGGGCGGTGGCGAGTCGCGCGTCAATTCACCCGTCTGGTCACCCGTCCGCGGGAAAAAGTCCGGGGGCCGACTCCTGCGCGGGTACGGGACGGCCCGGCGGTACGGAGTGCTCCACCGGTACGGCGCCACGGGCCGGACCGGCGCCGCGCGCGGCCGTCCTCCCCGTCGGACCACCGGCGCGCGTCACGTCCCGCAGGAGCTGCGTGAAGGCCGCCTCGTCGACGACCGGTGTGCCGAACGACGCCGCCTTGACCGTCTTCGACGTCGAGGACCCCGGATCGTTCGTCACCAGCAGACTGGTCAGCCGGGACACACTCGTCGCCACATGCAGCCCCGCCTCCACCGCCCGGTCCTCCAGCAGCTCCCGGTCGACCGACGTGTCACCCGAGAACGCCACCCGCATCCCCTGCGTCAGCGTCCCGCCCGGCTCGTACCGCCCCGGATTCGGATAAGGACAGGCGGGCCGCTTCCGTGAAGGCCGCCAGCTCCCCTGACTCGCCTGACGGGAGGACGGCTGATAACCGACCCGGGGCCGCGACGGGGCGTCCGACCACTCGGTCAGCGGCCGGCACTCCAGCAGCGGCAGCCGTACGCCGCTCCCGGCCGCCGCGTGCAGACTCGGCCGGAACGCCTCGGCCAGCACGCGCGCGTCGTCCAGCGCGTGGTGCGCGCGCTCCTGTACGACACCGAAGTGCGCGGCGAGCGACTCCAGCTTGTGGTTGGGCAGCGGCAGGTTCAGCTCCTTGGAGAGCGCGATGGTGCACAGCCGCTGCCGGGTGGGCGCGGCGCGCCCCGCACGCGCGTACTCCCGGGCGATCATCGACCAGTCGAAGATCGCGTTGTGCGCCACGAGCACCCGCCCGTCCAGCCGCGCGGCCAGCTCCTCCGCCACCTCGGGGAAGAGCGGCGCGCTCTCCAGCACCTCGCTCGTCAGACCGTGGATCCACACGGGCCCCGGATCGCGCTCCGGGTTGACGAGGGTGTACCAGTGGTCCTCGACATTGCCGAGGGCGTCCAGGCGGTAGACGGCAGCGGAGATTATGCGGTCGTCGCGGGCGAGACCGGAGGTCTCGACGTCAACGACCGCGTACCCCTGTGGGTAGGCGGTCGGCCATGCCGCTGAAGTCGTCTGCGTCTGGTCGTCAAGCATGGTCACAGAGAATACGGGCCACGACCGACAGTGCTGTTGCCCGGTCAGCCGTTGCCCCGTCAGGGCGCTTGACGGGCGGGTCGATCCACCCGCCGTGACGGGTCGGGGTGAGACCTTGACCGGGTGACCGACACCACACCGCACGGCGACCCCGGCGACGGACCTCACGACGGATCTCGCGGCGAACCTCACGACGAGCCCCACGGCGATGCTTTGGGCACTCGCCTCAACTGGCTGCGCGCGGCTGTCCTCGGCGCGAACGACGGCATCGTCTCCACGGCGGGAATCGTCGTCGGGGTGGCGGGCGCCACGGGCGCGCGCGGCACCCTGCTCACGGCGGGGCTGGCCGGGCTGCTGGCCGGATCGATGTCGATGGCGGCCGGGGAGTACGTATCGGTCTCCACCCAGCGCGACTCGGAGAAGGCGGCGCTGGAGGTCGAGAAACGGGAACTGCGCGAGCAGCCGAGGGCCGAACTCGACGAACTGACGAACATGCTGGCGGACCGCGGACTCTCGCAGGAGGTGGCGAGGGAAGCCGCGGAACAGCTCACCCGCCGCGACGCGTTGCGCGCCCACGCGAGCGTGGAACTGGGAATCGACCCGGACGCCCTCACCAACCCCTGGCACGCGGCGGGCGCCAGTTTCCTCGCCTTCACGGCGGGCGCGCTGCTCCCGCTGCTGGCGATGGTGCTCCCACCCGCGTCCCTGCGGCTCTGGATCACGGTCCTGTCGGTCCTGGCGGCCCTGGCCCTGACGGGCTGGGGCAGCGCCCGCCTGGGCTCGGCGGCGGTCGTTCCCGCTCTGCTGCGGAACGTGGGCGGGGGAGCGCTGGCGATGGGAGTGACGTACGGGGCGGGGGCGTTGCTGGGGGCGGCGGGGGTGTAGACGCCGTCCCCCGCGCCGAGTTGGGAGCCGATCAGCGGAACTTCGACCCGGGCCGGCTCGCCGCAGGATCCACGGGTAACGAATGGGCTGTTTTCCGTCGCGTGTCCGGATCGGCTTCGCTACCCTCCTTACCTCAGCGTTCAGTAGTAGACGGGGGTCTTGTGGCGGCTCAAGTAAGAATCAATGAAGGCGTGTTGTGGGTGTGGGGTGAGGCGTATCCGCTGCGCAACATTTCCCACGTCGGACTGAGACACCGGACCGTCGACAAGGGCGCCGCGTGGAGGAAATTCATCCTCCGGACCATCGGCTGGTTGATCCTGGGCGGCATTCTCGCGGCTGTGGCCGACACCGTGGGAACCATCGTCTTTTTCGTCGTCGAGGCGTTTCTGATCTGGAAGTTGGTCTCCGTCCTGCAGAGGCCCACGGTGTACGGCCTGGTCCTGAACACCGCCGGCACCCAGCACGACGCCATCTGGTCCACGGAGCAGGAGGAGATCCACCGGCTGATCCACGAGGTCACCAAGGCGATCGGCAACCCGGACATCGCGCAGACGGTCATCAACGTGGCACACGCGGTGCAGGGCGACCTCATCCAGCAGTACGGCAAGGGCAGCATCGGCAAGGCCGGTCACAGCGGCAGCGGGAACATCGGGGGATCATGAGCGGCGACCAGATCCAGCAGTACGGCGCGGGCAGCATCGGCAAGGCCGAGCACACCGGTTCCGGTGACATCGTGGCCGGCGGCAAGACCGTCGGCGCGACCGCGGGAGGGCCCGCGGTGGAGGCCCTCCTGAAGGAGATCGAGAAGCTGCGCCTGCACCTGGACGAGAAGGACCGGGCCGAGGTGGACGCGGCGGCCGACTCGATCGCCGAGGAGACGTCTCCGGAGCGGCGGCGCGGCCTGGTGCAGCGCATCTCCGGCATCGCGGCGCTGGTCGGCGAGGTGGGTGTGCCGGTGATCACGGCCGCGAAGGCGCTGCTGGCGGCCTGAGGCGGCCGAGCGGCGGCGATGCGGTTCTGACAGCAGTGGGCGTGTTCCGGGTCTGCCCGGGACACGCCTTCGCCGTGTTCGGGGGACAGCCGTGGCACGTACGGCCTTCGGCGGGCGCCGGGCGGCTCGTTTGCGTCCGACCCCACGGGTGGGCTTACGGTGGACGGTCGGCCATTGGATGGTCGTACCAACCAATTGCCTTCAGGCCACTCCCGCGATGCCAGGAAAAGGACCCCCCACATGCGCGCCACCGTCATTCACGCACCCGGCGACATCCGTGTCGAGCAGGTCGCGGACCCCGTGATCCAGCAGTCCACCGACGCGGTGGTACGGGTCCTGCGCTCCTGCATCTGCGGCAGCGACCTGTGGCCGTACCGGGGCGAGGGGCCCACCGGGCCCTCGCAGCGGATAGGCCACGAATTCCTCGGCGTGATCGAGGAGACCGGCTCCGACGTGGGCGGATTCGCGTCCGGCGATCTTGTCGTCGCGCCCTTCGCCTGGTCCGACGGTGTCTGTGAGTTCTGCCACGACGGGATCCAGACCTCCTGCGCCCAGGGTGGCATCTGGGGACAGGCCGGTTCCGACGGCGGACAGGGCGAGGCGGTACGGGTGCCCCACGCCGACGGCACGCTCGTCAAGCTCCCCGCGGACGCGGCCTCCGACGACCGGCTGCTGACCGCGCTGCTCGCGCTCTCCGACGTGATGGGCACCGGCCACCACGCCGCCGTCGGGGCCGGGGTGCGGCCCGGCTCCACGGTCGCCGTCGTCGGGGACGGCGCGGTCGGGCTGTGCGGCGTGCTGGCCGCCAAGCGGCTCGGCGCCGAGCGGATCATCGCTCTGGGGCGCCACCAGGCCCGTACGGACATCGCCAGGAGCTTCGGCGCCACCGACGTCGTGGCCGAGCGGGGCGACGCGGCGGTGGAGGCCGTACGGGAGCTGACCGGCGGGCAGGGAGCGCACTCCGTGATCGAGGCGGTCGGCACCGAGCAGTCCATGCTGACCTCCGTGAAGATCACCCGGGACGGCGGCACGATCGGCTACGTCGGTGTGCCGCACGGCAGCGCCACCGGTCTCGACCTGGGCCACATGTTCTCGCGGAACATCGCCCTGCGCGGCGGCGTCGCGCCGGCCCGCGCCTACCTGCCCGAGCTGCTTCCCGACGTCCTGAACGGCACGATCGACCCGTCGCCCGTCTTCGACCTGAGGGTGGGGCTTGACGACGTCGCCGCCGGCTACAAGGCGATGGACGCGCGCACCGCGCTCAAGGTGCTCATCGCCGTCTGACGCCCCTGGGGCCGTACACGGAGCGCGGGCCCGCCCGACGGGC
>NZ_JBHZEJ010000075.1:0-42036 GCF_042756365.1 Streptomyces sp. NPDC059092 | reverse complement strand
GCCGGGACTGGCCCATCACCTACCGCCACGACGAGGCCGAACGGCTCGCCCTGCTCAGGGCGTTCGGCGTGCGCGCGTTCACGTCGATGGTCTATACGCACAAGCCGGGCATGGCCCGCTGGCTGAACGGCTGGGCCGCCGGGTTCGCCGACCGTACGCCCGGCTGTCTGCGGACCGCCACGCTCTTCCCGGAGGAGGGCGTGGAGGCGTACGTACGGGAAGCCGTCGAGGGCGGTGCGCGGATCTTCAAGGCGCACGTCCAGGTGGGGGCGTACGACCCGAACGATCCGCTGCTCCGTCCCGCCTGGGGACTCCTCGCCGAGGCCGGTGTCCCGGTGGTGACCCACTGCGGCTCGGGGCCCGTGCCCGGGAAGCACACCGGGCCCGGGCCGGTGGGGCGGCTGCTGGCGGCGCATCCCCGGCTGCGGCTGGTCGTCGCGCACCTGGGGATGCCGGAGTACGCCGACTTCCTGGACCTCGCGGAACGGTACGGCGAGGTACGGCTCGACACCACGATGGCCTGCACGGACTTCAGCGAACGGTTCGCGCCCTTCCCCGCCGGGGCGCGGGCGCGGCTCGCCGGTCTGGGCGACCGGATCCTGCTGGGGACGGACTTCCCGAACCTGCCGTACCCGTACGCGCACCAGCTCGAAGCCCTGGAGCGGCTCGGGCTCGGCGACGACTGGCTGCGCGCCGTCTGCCACGGGAACGGGGCGCGGCTCTTCGGGCTGGGGCCCCACCAGCCCGAAGACGACGGCGCGCGCCGCTGAGTACGCATTCTCAGGGAATTCACAGGATGCGGAAAGCCCTCTCTCAGAGGGCCTGCCCAAGGTGAGCACCATGACCATCACCTCGCCCCGCGGGCGTACCGAAATGCTCAGGCCGGACGGGAGCCCCGTCCGCGTGCTCGTCGTCGACGACGAGGCGTCGCTCACCGAGCTGCTCTCCATGGCCCTGCGGTACGAGGGCTGGGAGGTGCGCAGCGCCGGGGACGGGGCCGGCGCCGTGCGCGGTGCGCGGGAGTTCCGGCCCGACGCCGTGGTGCTGGACGTGATGCTGCCGGACATGGACGGTCTCGCCGTCCTCGGCCGGCTGCGCCGTGAGATGCCGCAGGTGCCCGTGCTCTTCCTCACCGCGAAGGACTCCGTCGAGGACCGTATCGCCGGGCTGACCGCGGGCGGCGACGACTACGTCACCAAGCCGTTCAGCCTGGAGGAGGTCGTGGCTCGGCTGCGCGGGCTGATCCGGCGTTCCGGGGCGGCGGCCGTACGGAGCGAGTCGCTGCTGGTGGTCGGGGATCTGACGCTCGACGAGGACAGCCACGACGTCACCCGCGACGGGCACTCCATCCACCTCACGGCGACCGAGTTCGAGTTGCTGCGCTATCTGATGCGCAACCCGCGCCGGGTGCTGAGCAAGGCCCAGATCCTCGACCGGGTGTGGTCGTACGACTTCGGCGGCCAGGCCAACGTCGTCGAGCTGTACATCTCCTACCTGCGCCGGAAGATCGACGCCGGGCGCCCTCCGATGATCCACACGCGGCGCGGCGCCGGCTATCTGATCAAGCCCGGTGAACCGGGTGACGCCCCGCGATGAGCGGTCCGAGGAGTGCGCGGGGCAGCCGGGGGATGAAGGGGCGGCGCTGGTCGCTGCGGACCCGGCTCGTGGTGTCGGCGGTCGCGCTGATCGCCGTCGTCGGCTCGGTGATCGGCGCGGTCACGACGATCGCCTTCCGCTCGTATCTGTACAACCAGTTGGACGCGCAGGTGCAGTCCGTCGCGGAACGCGCGGCGGGGCCCCGGGGCGGGGCCGCCAACGGCAGTCCACCGCCCGGCGCGCTTCCCGGCGGCTCCAAGGACCCGATGGAGAAGGACCCGCTGGAGGTGGTCACCGGTGGTGGCGCGCCGCTCGGGACGGTCGGCGCGGTGGTGTCGGCCGACGGCGCGGTCGGCCGGGGGCTGGTCAGCGACGAGCAGAAGAGCGCGACCACCTGGCCTCCCGTCTCGAACAAGGACCTGACCTCGGCGCAGAGCGCCGGCCTCGCCACCGTCGCACGGGACGGCAAGCCGCACTCGGTCACGCTGCCCGGACTCGGCGACTACCGGGTCACGTACATCGAGGGTCCCCGGGGCGACTTCCTCGTCGGTGTCCCCCTCAAGGACGTCCAGGACAACCTCAACATCCTGGTCCTCGTGGAGGTCTGCGTCACCCTCGCGGGCCTCGTCGCGGCCGGGATCGCCGGTGGCACCCTCGTCGGGGTCGCCCTGCGTCCGCTGCGTCGCGTCGCCACCACCGCCACCCAGGTCTCCGAACTGCCGCTGCACAGCGGCGAGGTGGCCCCGCTCGTCAGGGTGCCCACCGCCGAGGCCGATCCCCGGACCGAGGTCGGGCAGGTCGGCGCCGCCCTCAACCGGATGCTGGGGCACGTCGGTTCGGCGCTCGCCGCCCGGCAGGAGAGCGAGACGCGGGTACGGCAGTTCGTCGCGGACGCGGGCCATGAGCTGCGTACGCCGCTGGCCTCCATCCGCGGGTACGCCGAACTGACCCGGCGCGGCCGGGAGGAGACCGGCCCCGACACCCGGTACGCGCTCGGCCGGATCGAGGCCGAGGCGCAGCGGATGACCGGGCTGGTCGAGGACCTGCTGCTGCTGGCGCGGCTCGACGCGGGACGCCCGCTCTCGTACGGGACCACCGATCTCTCCCCGCTGGTGGTGGACGCGCTGAGCGACGCGCACGCCGCCGGGCAGGGCCACCACTGGCGGCTGGAGCTGCCGGGGCCCGAGGAGCCGCCCGCCACCGTGCACGGCGACGGCTCCCGGCTTCACCAGGTCCTCGTCAACCTCCTCGCCAACGCCCGTACACACACGCCGCCCGGCACCACCGTCGTCGCGCGCGTGCGCAGAAGCCCCGACGGGCCCCCGGGGCAGTCCGGGCAGGCGGGGCAGCCGGGGCAGGCGGGGCGGTCCGGGCAGCCGGGGCGCGGCTCCTGTGTCGTTCTCGACGTGCAGGACGACGGTCCTGGGATCCCCGCCACGCTGCTCCCCCATGTCTTCGAACGCTTCGCGCGCGGCGACGCCTCCCGCTCCCGCGCGGCCGGGTCCACCGGGCTCGGTCTCGCGATCGTGCAGGCGGTCGTCACCGCGCACGGCGGGACCGTGACGGTCGAGAGCGTGCCCGGCAGGACCGTCTTCTCCGTACGGCTGCCGCAGGTGCCGGCGCAGACGGCACCGTGCCCGCGGCCGCCCGCGCAGGGACCCGCCCAAGTACCCCCACAGGGACCCGCCCAGGGCTCCGTACAGGGGTCCGTGTACGACTCACAGACAGGGCACAGGCTCACCACACGGCCGTGACAGCCCGTCTCGCGAGTGTTCCACCATGCGAACCGACACTTCATGGGGCACCCTCCCGGCCCGGGAGCATCTCCCGGTCGAGGTGACCGAGGCCCCCGTACTCGACGTGACCATTCCCGTCTACAACGAGGAGCGGGACCTCGAACCATGTGTGCGGCGCCTGCACGGCCATCTCGCCCGTACCTTCCCGTACAGCTTCCGCATCACGATCGCGGACAACGCGAGCACCGACCGCACTCCAGAGGTCTCCGCCCGGCTGGACGCGGAGCTGCCGGAGGTACGGGCGTACCGGCTGGAGCAGAAGGGGCGCGGGAGGGCGCTCCGTACCGTCTGGTCGCACTCCGACTCACCCGTCCTCGCCTACATGGACGTGGACCTCTCCACCGACCTCAACGCGCTGCTGCCGCTGGTCGCCCCCCTGATCTCCGGGCACTCCGAGCTGGCGATCGGGTCCCGGCTGTCCCGGTCCTCGCGGGTCGTGCGGGGGCCCAAGCGCGAGTTCATCTCGCGGGCCTACAACCTCATCCTCAAGTCCTCTCTGTCGGCCCGGTTCAGTGACGCCCAGTGCGGCTTCAAGGCGATACGGCGCGATGTCGCCCAGCGGCTGCTGCCGATGGTCGAGGACACCGGCTGGTTCTTCGACACGGAGCTGCTCGTGCTCGCCGAGCGCGCCGGACTGCGGATCCATGAGGTGCCGGTCGACTGGATCGACGACCCCGACTCCACGGTGAACATCATCAGCACCGCGACCGAGGACCTGAAGGGCGTCTGGCGGGTGGGGCGTGCGCTGGCGGTGGGCGCGCTGCCTCTGGACCGGCTGGCGAGGCCCTTCGGGGACGACCCGAGGGACCGCCGGCTTCCTGGGGTTCCCGGCGGTCTCGCCAGGCAACTGGTCGGCTTCTGTGTCGTGGGCGCCCTGTCCACGCTCTTCTATCTTCTCCTGTACTCCCTCTTCCGCGCCACAGCGAGTCCACAACTCGCCAACGCCGCCGCGCTGCTGGTCTCGGCGATCGCCAACACCGCCGCCAACCGGAGGCTCACCTTCGGGGTGCGCGGTCGGGACGGCGCCGTCCGCCACCAGGCCCAGGGGCTGGTCGTCTTCGCCATCGGTCTCGCTCTGACCAGCGGTTCGCTGGCGGCCCTGGACGCGGCCAGCGGCAGCCCCGCGCACTCCACCGAGCTGGCCGTGCTGATCGCCGCCAACCTCGCCGCGACGGTGCTGCGCTTCCTGCTCCTGCGTGCCTGGGTCTTCCCGGACCGGCGCGCCGACGATCTCCTCCGTACCGACGGTCCCACCGACCCCTCCACCGATCCCTCCACCGCCCTCTCCGGGGCCCTCTCCGGCGACCTTCCCGGCGACGGCTCCACCGACAGCCACGCCGACTCCGCCGCCCTCTACTCAAGGAACGCCCGATGACCACGACCCTTCAGCCCGACGGGCTCGCGCCGGCGGCGGACGGCCACGCCCACCGCGCCGGCGCCGGCCGCGCCGCCCGCTTCTGGCGGGGCAGGCGGGAGGACCCGGCCTGGGTGCGCCCGGCCCTGCTCGCCCTCCTGCTGGCCACCGCGCTCCTCCAGCTCTGGAACCTGAGCGCCTCCGGGTACGCCAACTCCTTCTACTCCGCGGCGGTCCAGGCGGGCAGCGAGAGCTGGAAGGCGTTCTTCTTCGGCTCCTCCGACGCCGCGAACTCGATCACCGTCGACAAGCCGCCGGCCGCGCTCTGGCCGATGGCCCTGTCCGTACGGCTCTTCGGCCTCGGGTCGTGGCAGATCCTGGTGCCCGAGGTGCTGATGGGCGTCGGGACGATCGCGGTGCTGTACGCCGCCGTACGCCGCCGCTTCAGCCCGGCCGCCGGGCTCGTCGCCGGCGTCGTGCTGGCGCTGACGCCGGTCGCCGCGCTGATGTTCCGCTTCAACAACCCGGACGCGCTGCTCGCGCTGCTGATGACCGTCACCGTCCACTGCGTGCTGCGCGCGCTGGAGGCCGGCCGGACGAAGTGGCTGGTGTGGGCGGGCGTAGCGGTCGGCCTCGCCTTCCTGACGAAGACGCTCCAGGCGTTCCTGATCCTGCCGCCGCTGGCGCTGGTGTACGCGGTCCGCGCGCCCACGTCCGTACGGCGCAGGCTCGGCCAGCTCGCCCTGTCGGCGGGCGCGATGGTGGTGGCCGGCGGCTGGTGGGTCGCGATCGTGGAGCTGTGGCCCGCGTCCTCCCGCCCGTACATCGGCGGTTCGCAGAACAACTCCTTCCTCGAACTGACCTTCGGCTACAACGGTCTCGGCCGCATCAACGGCGACGAGGCCGGCAGCGTCGGCGGCGGTGGAGGGGGCGGCGGCGGCGCCGGTGGCGGCATGTGGGGCGAGACCGGACTCGGCCGGATGTTCAACTCCGAGGTCGGCGGCCAGATCTCCTGGCTGCTGCCCGCCGCGCTGATCCTGCTCGTCGCCGGACTCGTCATCACCCGCAGGAGCCCGCGTACGGACACGGCGCGCTCGGCCTTCCTCGTGTGGGGCGGCGCGCTGCTGATGACCATGGGCGTCTTCAGCTTCATGGCCGGCATCTTCCACCAGTACTACACGGTCGCCCTGGCCCCGTACATCGCCGCCGTCATCGGGATGGGCGTCGCGGTGCTGTGGGAGGAGCGGGCGCACATCGCGGCGTCGGCGACCCTGGCGGTGACGGCCGCGGGGACCGCGGTCTGGGCCTTCGTCCTGCTCGGCCGGGTCTCGGAGTACCTGCCGTGGCTGCGCTGGGCGGTGCTGATCGGCGGTCTGGTGGCGGCGGTCGGGCTGCTGTGCGTGGGGCGGCTGGGGCGGCGGCTCGCGCTCGGCGCGGCCGGTCTCGCCGTCGTGGCCTCGCTGGCGGCGCCCTTCGCGTACACCCTGAACACGGTCAACAGCGCGCACACCGGCTCGATCGTCACGGCGGGCCCGGCCTCGATGGGCGGCTTCGGCGGGGGCGGCGGACGCGGCGGTCCCGGGGGCGGCGGTCCCGGCGGTGGCGACGGCGGCGGGATGAGGATGCCCGGCCAGGGCACGGGCACCGGCACCGGCGGTCAGGCCATGGGGCAGCCCCCGACCGGTGGCGGCGGCCAGGGCATGGGTCAGCCCCCCACGCAGAACGGCCAGAACGGCCAGACGGGCCAGACCGGCCAGCAGCAGAACAGCCGGAACGGCCAGCAGGCCGGGGGCATGCCGGGCGGTATGCCCGGCGGCGGTGCCATGGGCGAGCGCGGTGGCATGGGCGGCGGTGGCGGCATGGGCGGCCTCCTCAACGGCCAGAACGTCTCCACCGAGGTCGAGGCGGCCCTCAAGAAGAACGCCTCCGACTACACCTGGGTCGCCGCGGCCATCGGCTCCCAGAACGCCGCCAGTTACCAGCTCGCCACCGGGAAGCCCGTCATGGCGATCGGCGGCTTCAACGGCAGCGACCCGTCCCCGACCCTCGCCCAGTTCAAGAAGTACGTGGCCGACGGGAAGATCCACTACTTCCTCTCGGGCAGCGGCGGCGGCCCCGGCGGCAACGGCAGCTCCTCCCTCACCACCTGGGTGGAGGCCACCTTCAAGAAGGTCACCGTGGACGGCACCACGCTCTACGACCTGACGCAGAAGGCGTAACCCCGGGAAACACCCGTCGGAGGGACGGCCCGGAGAACTCTCTGTACGGCGTAAGGGAGTCTCTTGTACGGTGTATGGCGACGCGAGTCCCATACACCGTACAAGGCGTTCAAGGAGTCCCCATGCCGGCGACGGCCGCCGAGAACCAGACCGCCCCCGCCCGGCACCCCCAGCGCTGGCTCATCCTCGGTGTCATCTGCCTCGCCCAGATCACCGTGCTGCTGGACAACACCATCCTCAGCGTCGCGATCCCCTCCCTCACCCGCGAGCTGGGCGCCTCCACCGCCGACATCCAGTGGATGGTCAACGCCTACTCCCTCGTCCAGTCGGGCCTGCTGCTCACCGCGGGCAACGCCGCCGACCGCTACGGCCGCAAGAAGCTGCTGATCGCGGGGCTCGCGCTGTTCGGAATCGGCTCCCTGGCGGCCGGACTCTCGCAGACCAGCGCGCAGTTGATCGCCGCCCGCGCCGGGATGGGTGTCGGCGGCGCGCTGCTGATCACCACGACGCTCGCCGTCGTCGTCCAGATCTTCGACGACACCGAACGGGTCAAGGCGATCGGCCTCTGGTCGACCGTCAACTCCCTCGGGTTCGCGGCCGGTCCGCTGCTCGGCGGGGTCATGCTCGAACACTTCTGGTGGGGCGCGATCTTCCTGATCAACATCCCCGTGGCCGTGATCGGTCTGATCGCCGTCGTCGCCCTCGTACCCGAGTCGAGGACCAAGGAGGGCGACCGCCCCGACCTGCTCGGCGCGCTGCTCTCCACCATCGGGATGACCGCCGTCGTGTACGCGATCATCTCGGGCCCCGACCACGGCTGGGCGTCCGGCCAGGTCCTGCTCGCCGCCACCGTCGGGGTGCTGGTCCTCGGCGCCTTCGTCCTCTGGGAGCTACGGACCCCGTACCCCATGCTGGACATGCGCTTCTTCCGCGACCAGCGCTTCGTCGGGGCGGTCGGCGGCGCCGTCCTCGTCGCCTTCGGCATGACCGGCTCGCTCTTCCTGCTGACCCAGCACCTCCAGTTCGTCCTGGGGTACGGGCCGCTCGACGCCGGTCTGCGGACGGCGCCGCTCGCGCTCACCGTCATCGTCCTCAACCTCCTCGGCGTCGCGGCGTGGCTGCTGCCGAGGATCGGCACCCCGGGGCTGATCGCCACCGGCATGTCGCTGGTGGCCGCCGGACTCGCCTCGATCGCGCTGCTCGGCGCCCACGGGTACGGCGGAATGCTGCTCGGGCTGGTCGTGATGGGCGCGGGCGTGTCGCTCTCCATGCCGGCCATGGCCAACGCCATCATGAGCGCGATCCCGCCGGAGAAGGCCGGGGTCGGCGCGGGCATCAACGGCACGCTGGCCGAGTTCGGCAACGGCCTCGGCGTCGCGGTGCTGGGCGCGGTCCTCAACGCCCGCTTCGCCGCCCTCGTACCAGCGGCTGTGGGCGCCGCCTCGCTGCCCGCGGCGCTCGCGGCGGCGGACGGCGCGGCGGAGCGGCTGCGGATCTCGGACGCGTTCGCCAGGGGGCTGGAGACGAGCCAGCTCGTCGGCGCCGTGGCCGTCCTCGCGGGCGGGCTGCTGGCGGCGCTGCTGCTGCGCAGGGCGGAGCGCGCGAACGGGGGCAGGGACGGGAGTACGGACGCACCGTCAGGGGCTCCGTCGGGCGCTCCGCCCGAGGCGGCCTAGCACGTGGTCGCCGCACTAGCATGAGGAAACGAGGAGGCTCACCCATGGTGTCGGAGACCGACAGCGCCCAGCGCCCCGTCCGTACCAGCGTATGGCTGGAGGGGAAGCCGGCGGGCCGTGGCCGCAAGCACGCGAGTACGGGCACGGACCACCCCACCGGGCTCGACCGCGACCGCATCACCGCGGTCTCCGTGACGCTGCTCGACGCGGAGGGCCCGGCGAAGTTCTCCATGCGCCGGCTCGCCGCCGAGCTGGGCGTGACCGCGATGTCCCTCTACTGGTACGTGGACACCAAGGACGACCTCCTCGAACTCGCCCTCGACGCGGTCTTCGGCGAGGTCGGCGTCCCCGATCCGTCCGACGGGGACGCCGACTGGCGCGACCAGCTCCGTGAACTCGCCGCCAGCTACCGGACGGTGCTCGTCCGCCACCACTGGGTCTCGCCGCTCGTCGGCAGGTTCCTGAACATCGGCCCGCGGTCGATGGAGTTCTCGGCGGCCGTCCAGGCGGTCCTCGGCCGTACGGGACTGGCGCGCCAGGACCAGATGGGCGGGCTGGCCGCGGTCTTCCAGTTCGTGTACGGATTCGGCACCATCGAGGGCCACTTCGTCCAGCGCTGCGCGGACGCCGGGCTCTCCCAGGACGCGTACTTCCGGCAGGCGATGGGAGCCATCGGAGAACAGCCGGGTTACGAGGGGTCGTTCGACAACGCGGGCGAGATGATGGCGGCGCGCGGCGGCGACACGGTCGAGGAGATGCGCGAGCGCGACTTCGTCTTCGCGCTGGAACTCCTCATCGCGGGCATCGAGGCGATGCGGGACCGCGCCGCCGACCGGGACCGGGCCTGATATACGACCCCGGCCCGTCAGTCCGTCCATCAGTTGGCGCGCCCGCCCTCGCCACCGCTGTGCGGGCCCCTCGTCCGGCGCGCCACCTACGCGCGGGTGGCGGCTTTCCGTACTTCGGCGGCGCGGGCTCGGACCCGGTTCGGTGGCAGCGCGGCGGGATGGCGTACGGGCGCCGGCGCGCCCCGGCAGGCCCCGCACTCCCCGTCGACCAGCGCCGCGGGCCGCGCCGGTGCCCGACAGGTGCCGCACTCCGCCACGGCCGCCACCGGCCCCGGCGCGACCGGCATGTCCACCGGTTCGGGCGGCAGCTTGGCGGTGAGCCGGGACCGTACGAGCCCGGCCGCGTGGTGTACGGGCGAGGGCAGCCCGTCGGTGAGGGCGCGCAGCACATCTTCCTCACCGGCCCCGCGTACGAACCACTCGGCGGCCAGCGGTTCCAGCGCCGCGCAGTCGGCGGCGGACAACGACAGGGCGGGACACCGCCGACCGACCGAGGCGAGCAGGAGGTAGCCGCGCGAACGCGTCGGCCGCCTGCCGGGCACCGCGAGGGGAACCGGGGCCGGTGCCTGGGGCGGGGCCGTGACGGTCGCCGTCCCCGTGGTCGGCTCGCCCGCGTCGACGGGCACACCCCAGGCGTCATCTTCTCGGGCGGTGCGGGAGAACCACGTACGGGTGACCCACTGCCCGCCACCCGCCCCCACCAGGAACTCCCGTCGCCGCAACAAATGCCCTGCCCGCTCAAGGAAGTTCAGGGCCGTCCGTAAGGCGCACTGCCCGTACTCCATCACCTTGGCCAGCGCCTTCACCGAGATGTCGGCCCCGTCGGGCAGCCCGTCGATGAACCCGGCGATGGCCGCCTCACGTCCAGGCAGGAGCGCGAAGTCGTGTGCGGAGGGGCCCGGTTGACCGGCAACCGAACGCTTGCCGTACCCGGCACTGGCCATCGAACAGGAAGGGGAGTGCACGCGCGGCGGCGCAACACTAAACTGCGGAGCAGCCATAAAGATCAACCCTTTGATCTGGTTGGTGAGGTCTCCGTCAGGTGCGACAACACCGGGCGGGGACCGTCTTCCGTTCAGGGCACGGTAGACGGATATCACCCTGCGTGGCAAACCGGTCGCAAAACGTCAACGACCGGGGCAGGGAGGGTGGGTGGGAAACAAGAACCAACCATTCCTTACAAGCAGGGCTCGACCCCCGAAGCTCAAGCCCCGGGCCACCCGCCACCCTCAACCCCCCAGCTCAACGCCTCGCGCCCCCTCGCCCCGACCCCCGAAGCTCAAGCCCCGAGCGGCCGCTGCCGCACCGTGCTTCCGGGCGCTCCTCCGCCGCTTCGAACTTGCCGCGTAGACGATTCGGCGCTCGCGGACAGCGCTCAGGGCTGCCGGCGATGCGCCCGGGGCGGGCGTGGTGCGCGGGCCGGGCGGACCACGCTCGACTCCCGGCCGAGGACGGGCCGGCCCCCATCACTCCGGGGGAGGGTGATGGGGGCCCGGTGAACCAGTAGGCGCTGTACCGCAAGGTCGGACGGTGCCGTGCGAGGCGATCAGATCGGCGGCGACCTCAAGGCACTGGCCGCCGTTGGAGCTGTAGGAGGACTTGAACCAGCGGAGCGAATCGGTTGTCGCAGGAAGCCCTTTCTCACCTGACTGACCAGGGCACTGCCCGCGCCCGTACCCGCGTACGCACTACCGCGCCAGACGCCACGCCCCCGCCGCCGGAGTCACCGCCGGAGACACCGCAAACCCCGCTGGTACGACCGGTTACGGCTCCGGCTTCCGTTCCCGTTCCGGTCGCGGCGACGGGCCCGGCGACGACATGCGCCCCGCTGATGCCGCACGGGCCATGCGCGCGGTACGGACCACACTCGTCGTCGCCTCCACGCTCGCCGCCTGCGCGGCGGCCGGATGGCTGCCGGCGCTCACGTTCACACGCCGGCGAACCCTCCCGGTGTTCCGGGCGGAGCCGCAGGAAGCCCTGATGGGGACCGTGGGACGGCCTCCCGCCAGGGCCTGTACGTACCGGGAGTCCCACGCGGCGGAGCGAACAGAAAGCAGGGGCCCGGCCCTGGCCCCCGGCCCGGGATCCGCACACGGCGGCCCCGGCCCCGGCCCGGCCCCGGGTCCCGCGCACAGCGGTCCCTACGGCGCCAGGTGCGCCGGGAAGCCGCCCGTCGCGAGCGGGCTCCAGCGCTCCGGGGTGATGCGGATGATCGACTTGCCCTGCTTCACCATCGCCGCCCGGTACTCGTCCCAGTCCGGGTGCTCCCCGGCGATGTTCCGGTAGTACTCCACCAGCGGTTCGACCGACTCGGGGGAGTCGATGACCTCGGCCGTACCGTCGACCTGCACCCACGCGCCGTTCCAGTCGTCCGACAGGACGATCACGCTCACCCGCTCGTCACGCTTGGCGTTGCGCGTCTTCGCGCGCCCGGGGTAAGTGGAGACGACGATCCGCCCCGAGTCGTCCACCCCGCAGGAGAGCGGGGAGCCCTGGGGGCGGCCGTCGGCGCGGGTGGTCAGCAGGATCGCGCGGTGCCGGGGCCGTACGAACTCCAGCAGTCCGGCGAGATCCACGGTCGTGTTCGTTGCGATGTTCGGTGCCATGGGCCGCAGCCTATGACGTCGACGGCCCCGGAGGCGGACCTCCGGGGCCGTGTATCCCCGCGTCCCCGCGGGTGCCCGCACGTCCTACACGTCCGGGAGGCTCTCCCCCCGCACCGCCTGGATCTCCAGCTCGACACGGAGCGTGGTCCCGATCGCCGCGATCCCCGCCTGTACCACTTGGTTGTAGTTCATGGCGAAGTCCGCGCGGTGCAGCTCCGTCGTGGCGTGGAACGCCGCCCGTACGCCGCCCCACGGGTCGGGTCCCGTACCCAGGTAGCTCAGGTCCAGGTCCAGCTCCCGTACGACGCCGTGCAGCGCCAGCCGGCCGTGCACCTTCCAGCGGTCCGGGCCCGCCGGGGTCACCCCCGTACCGCTGTACGTGATCTCCGGGAAGCGCTCCACGTCCAGGAAGTCCGGCGACCTGAGGTGCTTGTCGCGCAGTTTGCTGCCCGTGTCGATGCTCGCCGCGCTGATGACCGCCTCGACGCGCGCCTGCTCGGGCCCGCCGCCGGTGTCCAGGATCTCGATCCGGCCGCCGAACTCGGTGAACCGCCCGCGCACGCTGGAGATCCCGAGGTGCTGGGCCACCGCGCCCACCGACGAGTGCGCCGGGTCGATGCTCCACACCCCCGGCGGCGGCAGCTCGACGCCGCCCTGCCTGGCCAGCGTCACCGTGCCGAGGTCCGCCCGTCCGGTCCTGGTGACCAGTGCGGTGGAGGCGACCGGCGCGTAGCCGACGGCCGTGACGACCACCGTGTACGGGCCGGGCGCGAGCGGCGAGTCGTCCCGTACGGCCCCTTCCTCGTCCGCCCCCGTCCGCAGCACCTGCGTGCCCGTCATGTCGGTCATGGTCACGATCGCGTGCTGGACCGCCCAGCCGTCGCGCGTCCGTACCTGTCCGCGAAGTCCCATCCCTGTTCTCTCCTCGATCATGCGGATCCCGATGCCCACCCTCAACAGGGCCCCGGTGCGGGGGTGTCGGGCAGGGTACGGCCTGACACCCCCACACCGGGGAAACAACTACGCTCCGGGGTGCGCGAGTTCGATGTCGTGGCCGTCGATCCCGCGGCCCGCGACCGTCAACGCACCGGCCACCGGGGGGTATCCGGTCGCGATCACCGTGTACTCGCCCGAGTCCAGGTCGGCGAAGGCGTACGCCCCGTCGTCCCCGGTCGTCGCCGTGGCGACGACGTTCCCGGCCGCGTCGACCAGCGTCACCCGCGCGTCCTGCGCGGGCCGCCGGTCGGCGCCCGCCCGGACCGTGCCCTGGATCAGGGCGCCGGCCTGGAGCGCGACGTCGACACGGGTGACGCCCTGGCCGCCGATCTCCACCGGCAGCGCCTGCGGACGGAAGCCCGCCGCGTTCACCGCGACCGTCACCGCGCCGGGGATCAGCTCACCGAACGCGAACTCGCCCCGCTCGGTGGACTTCCCCGTGGCCAGCACGTCGCCGCGTACATCGGTGACGATGACCATCGCGCCCTCGACGGTGGCGCCGCCTTCCAGCGCCCGAACGGTCCCGCTGAGGCCGCTCGTACCGGAGAGCAGGATGTCGTACGCGAGCGGCTCGTCCCCGACGACCACCGTGGACGCCTGCGGCTGGAAGCCGTCGGCGGAGGCGATCAGGACGTACGAGCCCGCGCCCGGCGCGTCCAGGGAGTAGCCGCCGTCGGCCTGCGCGACCGAGCGGGCCAACTGGCGTCCGGCCAGGGAGATCAGGGTGACGGCGGCGCGGGGCACCGGGGCGCCCTCGGAGCCGAGCACCGCACCGCGCACGGCGGAGCCGGGGGTTCCGGCCGACGCGGTGATCAACGCGGTCGTGGCCGTCGCGGTGGCCGCTGCCGGGGCCGCCCCGGGGGCGGCTCCGGCGCTCAGGGACGCCATCGGGGCCACGGAGGCGGCGGGCACCGCCGCCGCCGCGGTCGCTCCGGCGCTCGCCGCGATCGGCTCGGGCACGATCTCGGCGGTGGCCGCGGTGTTCCCGGTGCTGTCGTCGCCGGCCCGGGTCTTCAGCGCGACCTCCTTGATGAAGAGCGTCAGGATGAACGCGACCAGCGCCGCCGGAGCCGCGTACAGGAAGACGTTCGCGACACCGTGGCCGTACGCGGCCTCGATGACGGGCCGCAGCGGCGCGGGGAGCGCGGCGAGGTCGGGGATGCCGCCGCCGCCCGTACCGGCGTGGCCCAGGGCGGCGCCCTGCGGGCCGAGGTCGGCCAGGCCCTCCTTCACGTAGTGCGTGATCCGGTTGCCGAGCACCGCGCCCAGCACCGAGACGCCGACCGCGCCGCCCAGCGAGCGGAAGAAGGTGACGGTGGAGGAGGCGGAGCCGAGGTCCTGCGGGGCCACCTGGTTCTGTGTGGCGAGGACCAGGTTCTGCATCATCATGCCGACGCCGAGGCCCATGACCGCCATGTAGACGGCCACGTGCCAGTACGGGGTGTCGTACCGGATCGTGCCGAGCAGCGCCAGCCCCGCCGTGGTGAGCGCGCCGCCGCTGACCAGCCAGATCTTCCAGCGGCCCGTCTTGGTGATGACCTGTCCGGAGATCGTGGACGACAGGAACAGTCCGGCGATCATCGGGATGGTCATGACGCCGGACATCGTCGGCGACTTGCCCCGGGCGAGCTGGAAGTACTGGCTGAAGAAGATGGTGCCCGCGAACATTGCGACCCCGACGAAGAGCGAGGCGAGCGAGGCGAGGGTGATGGTGCGGTTACGGAACAGCCGCAGCGGGATGATCGGTTCCTTGACCTTCGACTCGATGAGCACGAAGAGCGCGCCGAGCACCACCGAGCCGCCGACCATGGCGTACGTCTGCCACGAGATCCAGTCGTACTTGTCGCCCGCGAAGGTCACCCAGAGGAGCAGCAGGGAGACGGCCGCGCTGATGAAGAAGGCGCCGCCCCAGTCGACCTTGACCTCGCGCTTGACGACGGGGAGCTTCAGGGTCTTCTGCAGGACGATCAGCGCGATGATCGCGAACGGCACGCCGACGTAGAAGCACCAGCGCCAGCCCAGCCACGAGGTGTCGGTGATGACACCGCCGAGGAGCGGGCCGCCGACGGTCGCGACGGCGAAGGTCGCGCCGAGGTAGCCGCTGTACCGGCCGCGCTCGCGCGGGGCGATCATCGCGGCCATGACGATCTGGGCGAGGGCGGAGAGCCCGCCGACCCCGATGCCCTGGAAGACCCGGCAGACGATCAGCATCGCCGCGTTCTGCGAGAGGCCGGCCACCACGGAGCCCAGGACATAGATGACCAGGGCTATCTGGACCAGCAGCTTCTTGCTGAAGATGTCGGAGAGCTTGCCCCACAGCGGGGTGGACGCGGTCATCGCCAGCAGCGACGCGGTCACCACCCATGTGTAGGCGCTCTGGCCGCCGCCGAGGTCGGAGATGATCTCCGGAAGGGCGTTGGAGACGATCGTCGACGAGAGGATCGCGACGAACATGCCCAGCAGGAGTCCGGAAAGCGCCTCCATGATCTGACGGTGTGACATCGGCGTGCCGTTCGCGGGGGCGGGGTCGCCGCCGCGCTTGGCGTGGCCGCCCCGCACACCCGTTGGTGTGGTCGTAGCCATGTGATTCCTTGTCTTACGTCTCTTGCCGCATGGGTGTACGGGCGTATGAGTCTTGTGTGTCGGGCCGGCCCTCGGGCCGGCTGTCGTGCTGGTCCTCCCGGCGATCGCGCTCGTTGTCGCGCTCGCTGTCGGGCCGGCCTTCGTATCGGTTGTCGTACCGACTGTCGTACCGGCCTTCGTGCCGGTCGCGGCAGTCGCCGAAGCTGCTGCGCAACCTGGCGAGCAGCGCGTTGAGCTGTCCGACCTCGTCGTCCGTCCAGTCGTCGAGCGTCCGGGCGAACATGTCGGTCACCCGCCGGTCCAGCTCACCGAGCAGTTCCCGCCCGGGGGGCGTGAGCCGCAGGATGCGCGAACGCTTGTCGGCGGGGTCGGGCAACCGCTCGATCCAGCCACGTTCCGCGGCGTGCGCGACATGTCTGCTGGTCACCGACATGTCGACGGCCAGCAGCTCGGCGAGTCTGCTCATGCGCATCCCGCCGTGCCGTTCCAGCAGGGTCAGTACGGCGGCGGAGCCACCCGGGCAGTCGGCGGGCAGAATCCGCGCGAGGCTGCGTTTGACGGCCCCGACGGCACTGATCTGCCGGGAAAGTTCGGCGTACTGACTGTGTGCGGCCGCCATGGCCCCTCCCGACATCTTGTTGCTTAGGGCAACCATAAGACCATAGGATCAGTTGGTTGCTGAAGGCAAACTAAATCGGGCTCTTCGCGGTAAAGGAACCCAAAAGGCTTCGCATGCGGAAGGTCATGCGGAAGGTCATGGGTGAGATGGGTGATATCGCGGGGAGGGCCGCGGGAGGGTGCGGAGCGGATCCGGGAAGATCGCGGAGGGGATCCGGGACGATCAAGGGATACGGAACGGCCACGGCCGGCCATCCGTCCCGGGCCCGGGGTTGGGCGGGGCGCACGGGTTCGCTAGGGTCCTGCCGTATGGCACACAACCCCCAAGCCCCGCAGGGACCCGAGGGAACTCCTGACCCGGCGGGCAGCACCCAGATGTTCCGTGCGTTTGTCGACGACGGAGAGCCGCAGCGCCGGCAGGCGCCTCCGCAGCAGAGCGGGCCGAAGACCGGAGTGATCATCGGTGTGGTCGCGGCCGTCGTGGTCCTGGCCGTGGTGGCCTGGCTGGCCTTCGTCTGATAGCGGGACCTGTGGCACCGAGGGTCACGCGGGACTCCGCGGACCCGGCAGGCTCGTCATGCCGGAACCCCGCCCGCGTCGTCGTCCGGCGCCTTCTCCGGAAAGCCGGGCTTTCCCGAAGGCGGGACGGTGGGCGGGGTCCGCGTGCCTCAGTCCGAGATCAGGCCTTCCCGCAGCTGCGCGAGCGTACGGGTCAGCAGTCGCGAGACGTGCATCTGGGAGATGCCGACCTCCTCGCCGATCTGCGACTGGGTCATGTTCGCGAAGAACCGCAGCATGATGATCTGCCGCTCGCGGGGCGGGAGTTTGGCGAGCAGCGGCTTCAGCGACTCGCGGTACTCGACACCCTCCAGCGCCATGTCCTCGTAACCGAGCCGGTCCGCGAGCGAGCCCTCCCCGCCGTCGTCCTCCGGCGAGGGCGAGTCCAGCGAGGACGCCGTGTACGCGTTGCCGACCGCGAGGCCGTCGACCACGTCCTCCTCGGACACGCCCAGTACGGCGGCGAGTTCGGGCACGGTCGGCGAGCGGTCCAGCTTCTGCGCCAGCTCGTCGCTGGCCTTGGTGAGCGCGAGGCGCAGCTCCTGGAGCCGCCTCGGCACCCGTACCGACCAGGACGTGTCCCGGAAGAAGCGCTTGATCTCGCCGACGACGGTCGGCATCGCGAACGTCGGGAATTCCACGCCCCGTTCGCAGTCGAACCGGTCGATCGCCTTGATCAGGCCGATCGTGCCGACCTGGACGATGTCCTCCATCGGCTCGTTACGGCTGCGGAACCGGGCCGCCGCGTACCGCACCAGCGGCAGGTTCAGCTCGATGAGGGTGTCGCGTACGTAGGTGCGCTCCGGGCTGTCCTGGTCGAGCACGGCGAGCCGCAGGAACAGGGAGCGGGACAGAGTACGGGTGTCGATGGCTTCCGGCTGGGACGCCCGTGGCCGGACCACACGGTCCTGGTCCACATGGTCGAGAGCATTGGGCGCGGGAGCGCTCTTTGTGAGCGTGAGCACCTTCGAGCTGCCCTGTTCTACGGACATGCCACCCCCTTGAGGTCGCGGACGGTCGCGTCGGCCGCTCCCGTCGGAGGAACGCAGCCTCCACCTGAATACCGGTGCCGAGGCTGCGGCAAACGCGGTTCCAGCAGAATGTCACATGTCGGCAACACGCTGTAGTGACAAGTCGACATGTGAGTGCTGGGTACGTCCGGTAAAGGGGTGCTATGCGGTATTTCGTCACGGGGGAGGAAGGTCCGGGGTTCTACCCCTGGGGGTTAAGCCTCGATCCGATTTGCGGATCGCAACCTGGCGAAGCTGCGGGCGAGAAGCCTTGACACATGCATCTGGGATACGCCCAGCTCCTGGCTGATCTGTGACTGCGTCAGATTGTTGTAGTACCGGAGCATCAGGATCCGCTGCTCGCGTTCCGGCAGTTGCACCAGCAGATGCCGGACCAGGTCGCGGTGCTCCACCCCGGCCAGCGCGGGGTCCTCGTAGCCGAGCCGGTCCAGCAGCCCGGGGAGTCCGTCGCCCTCCTGCGCGGCCTCCAGGGAGGTCGCGTGGTACGAGCGGCCGGCCTCGATGCAGGCGAGCACCTCCTCCTCGGAGATCTTCAGCCGCTCGGCGATCTCGGCGGTCGTGGGGGAGCGGCCGTGAGCCGTCGTCAGGTCCTCGGTGGCGCCGGTGACCTGGACCCACAGCTCGTGCAGCCGGCGCGGCACATGGACCGTCCGCACATTGTCCCGAAAGTAGCGTTTGATCTCGCCGACGACGGTCGGCATCGCGAAGGTGGGGAACTGGACGCCGCGCTCCGGATCGAACCGGTCGATGGCGTTGATCAGCCCGATCGTGCCGACCTGGACGACGTCCTCCATCGGCTCGTTACGGCTGCGGAAGCGGGCGGCGGCGTAGCGCACGAGCGGCAGGTTCGCCTCGATGAGCGCCCCGCGCACGCGGGCGTGCTCCCTGGTGCCGGGCTCCAGCCCTTTCAGTTCGCCGAAGAGGACCTGGGTGAGCGCCCGGGTGTCCGCGCCGCGGCTCTGTGCCGTGGTCCGCTGCTCGGGCTCGGTCCGGCGTTCGGTTTCGATCTGGGGCGGCACTTGAGGCGTAGTACTGGCCGGCACGGTGACGCCACCCCTTTGCGGTCGACTACGTCAACTCATCCGTCAAAAGCGGTCATAGCATCACAAGACATGTCCACTGTGTGCAAGCACCCGGAAAAACCGTGTTGACGGTGGGATGGGGTAATAAACCCAAAAACCCCACACCGGGGAGGTGTGGGGCAGGCGGGTGAACGGCTCAGAACTCGTAGTCGGCGATCACCCAGGTGGCGAATTCGCGCCACTGTGCGACGACCGCCTGATGCGCCGGGTGGTCGAGGTAGCGCTGGAGCGCGTCGCGGTCGGGGACGGCCGAGTTGACGGCGAAGTCGTAGGCGATCGGCCGGTCGGTGATGTTCCAGGCGCACTCCCAGAACTCCACGTCAGGGACCTGCCCGCCCAGCTCCGTGAGGGCCTTGGCGCCGGCGGCCACCCGCGGCTCGTCGCGCGGGACGCCCTCGTCGAGTTTGAAGAGGACCAGGTGGCGGATCAAGGGGCACTCCTTGGGGCGGACGGCGCCGCGTCCCGCACGGCGTCTGGGCGATGAGCGCCTGGCGCCCCTCCCGGCAGGCTTCGCCGGTCGCGGCGTCAGTCGATGAGCGCCGACATGAAGTCCCCGACGCCCTGCGCGGCGCTCGAAATGCCCTCGAACCCTACCTGGACGAGGTCCGCGGCCCGGTCGGGGGAGGTGATGATCGTGTACAGCACGAAGACGGCGAGCCCGTACAGCACGATCTTCTTCGCTTGCCCCATCGGCCGCTTCCTTCCCGGTCTCCCCACGTGCGGTCGCGAGAGTCTAACCGTATGAACGGCAATGGCCTCAGGCTGCTTTTCCCTTGACACGGCATTTATGGACCAAGGGCCCGGAAGTCCGGGTCCTTTGCCGGGTGGCGCGGATGCGGGAGGGCCGCACGATGGAGTGGCGCCCCGCGGATCCGGCAAGAGTCCGCGGGCGACGAACCGGCCCCCCTCTGCGGGGCCCGTGCCGCGCACTCCCCCCTGACGCGGTGCGGGCCCAAGGGGCCGGTTCCCCGGGGGGAGCGGCTTCATCCCCCCCGATGCCGCTCCCCCCGCCAGGTCTCCTCGGGGCTCCGCGTCCCGCGGTCTCCGCGTTCCCCGGTCTCAGCGGCAGAGCGCGCTGTCCACCGCGTCGTCGATCTGCTGAAGGTCGGAGAGCCCGCCGGGCAGAACGGTGACCGCGAAGCTGA
Organism: Streptomyces sp. NPDC059092; assembly: GCF_042756365.1. NCBI lineage: Bacteria > Bacillati > Actinomycetota > Actinomycetes > Kitasatosporales > Streptomycetaceae > Streptomyces > Streptomyces sp. NPDC059092. Next base: position 21,928 of record NZ_JBHZEJ010000075.1, on the reverse strand, counting down.
CGGCCCGGCCCTCGTCCGTGACGCCGCCGCGGGTCTCGTACCCCGGGATGTCCCCGCCGTGCCCCCAGTAGACGCCGCCGCAGGACAGCGGCTGGCTCTTCAGGCCGAGTCCGTAGCGGGCGCCGGCCGACGGGTGCCCGGTGGCCTCGACGGTGGTGCGCATCGCCTTGAGCTGCTCCGGCTCCAGCAGCTCCCCGTCGAGCAGCGCGGTGAAGAACCGGTTCAGCTCCTCGTTGGTGGAGACCATCGCCCCCGCCGCCCACGCCGAGCTGGGGTCGGACACCGAGACGTCGCGCAGCGGCTTGCCCGGCTGGTCCGCGTGGTAGCCCTTGGGGTGCTCCTCGCGGATCGTCATCTCGCCGGGCCGCGGGAAGTACGTGTGCCGGAGCCCGATCCGCCGGATGATCCGCTGGGTGATCTCCTCGCCGAGCGGCCGGCCGGTGACCTTCTGCACGATCAGCCCCGCGACGATGTAGTTGGTGTTGCTGTACTCCCACCGCTCGCCGGGCTGGAAGGACGCCTTCCCCTCCAGGGCCATGTCGATCAGTTCGCGCGGCTCCGTGTAGCGGTGCTGGAACGCGGCGTAGTCGCCCGCGACGGCCTGGACGTACTCCGGCAGGCCGCTGGTGTGCTGGAGGAGCTGGCGTACGGTGATCCCGCGGCCGTCGATCCCCTCGCCGCGGAGCAGGCCCGGCAGATACGTCTCGACCGGCTCGTCGAGGCCGATCCTTCCCTCGCCGACCAGTTGCAGCACCACCACCGCGGTGAACGTCTTCGTGTTGCTGCCGATCCGTATCTGCCCGTCGGCCGGGACCGGGGTCGGGGTCGCGAGGTCGGCGGTCCCGGCGGCGTACGTCCGCGTGCGGCCGTCCCGTTCCTGTGTGGCGACCAGGGCGCCGGGGCGTACGCCGTCGCGCACGAGCTCGTCCACCAGCCCCCGCATCACACCGGTCTCCTGGGTGTCCTGCTCGCCCTGCTTGTCCTGAGGGCCGCTCCGGCTCGTGTCACCGTCGCCGCCGCCCGTGTCGGCCACCGCGTACGCGGTGTGCAGCCCCAGGGCGGCCACCAGCGTGATCGCGGTCAGCGCGGTGATCCGACGGCGGGGGCCGCGGCGGCGGACGGCGGGGGTGGGGACGTGCTCGGACATGCGGAAACTCCTCCAGGGCGGTCGGCCGGGTCGTGGCGACCGGGCAGGCATCCAAGTCTGCCCGCCGCCCCTGTGCGGGCGTAATCCGGCTTGCAGGCGTACGGAGGGTGGTGCTGAGTACACCCCCCGGCCGGCCCTTCGGGATGTCGGACAGGCCTGTGCCCCATGCCCTACGCCCGCAGGTAGGCGAGCACGGCCAGCACGCGCCGGTGGCCGGCGTCCGTCGTCGGCAGCCCCAGCTTGTTGAAGATGTTGCCGATGTGCTTGTGCACCGCGCCCGCGGAGACGGTCAGCAGACCGGCGATCGTCGCGTTCGAGTGGCCTTCCGCCATCAGCCCCAGCACCTCGCGCTCGCGGGGGGTCAGGCTGTGCAGCGGGTCGTCGGCCCGGCGGCGTACCAGCAACTGGGCGACGACCTCCGGGTCCATCGCCGTACCGCCGTCGGCCACCCGCTGGAGCGCTTCCAGGAAGTCGGTGACCTTCCCCACCCGCTCCTTGAGCAGATACCCCACCCCGCCGCTGCCGTCGGCCAGCAGCTCGGTGGCGTAACTGTCCTCGACGTGCGCCGACAGGACGAGCACCGCGAGCCCCGGCTGCCTGCGCCGTGCCTCCACGGCGGCGCGCAGCCCCTCGTCGCGGTAGGTCGGCGGCATCCGTACGTCCACGAGCGCGACGTCTGGCCGGTCGGCGGCGACGGCGGCCAGCAGGTCGGTGCCGTTGCCGACGGCGGAGCTGACCTCGATGCCCTCGGCGCGCAGCAGGTGGGTGAGGCCCGCCCGCAGCAGGGCGTCGTCCTCGGCGATCACGATCCGCACGGGTTCACACTCCTAGGGGGATGGTGGCGCGCAGCGCGGTGGGGCCGCCGCGCGGGCTGCTCAGCCGGGTCGTCCCGTCGAACGCGGCGACGCGGCGCTCGATCCCGACGAGCCCGGTGCCGAGGGCTTCGTCCGCGCCGCCGCTGCCGTCGTCCGTGACCTCGACGGTGAGCAGGCCGTCCTCGGCGTGGAGCGATACGGCGATCCGCCGCGCCCCGCTGTGCTTGACGGCGTTGGTGAGCGCTTCGGCCACCACGAAGTAGGCGGCGGCCTCGACCGCGGCGGGCGCGCGCGGCAGCTCCCCCGTGTCGAGGGTGCAGTCGATCGCGCAGTGCGAGACCAGCGCCGCCACCGCGCCGGAGAGCCCGCGGTCGGTCAGGACGGGCGGATAGATGGAGCGGACCACCCCACGCAGCTCGCCGAGCGCCTCGGTGGCCGCGTTCTGGGCGGTGAGCACCATGGGCAGGGCGGACGCCGGGTCGCGGAGCAGGGCGCGCTCGACCATGCCGAGGTGCATGACGACGGCGACGAGACGGTTCTGCGTCCCGTCGTGGAGGTCGCGTTCGATGCGCCGCAGCTCGGTGCCGTGCGCTTCGAGCGCGCCGGCCCGGGTGGCGGTGACCTCGGCCAGGCGCTCCACGAGCGTGGTCCTCGGGGGCGCGAGCCGCGCCGCGCTGAGCCGCGCGTACCAGCGGGCCAGCGGGGGCGCGAGGAGCACGCCGAGCGCGCCGTACCCGGCGGCGGTGGCCAGTGCGAGGCCGGCGTCTACCCACGAGCCGACCGGGGCGCCCAGCGTGGTTTCGGCGCCTGGGATGACGGGCCAGAGCGCGGCGACCACCACGTTCTGCACCACGCCCGCCGGCGCCCCGACGCCCACCAGGCCGGTCAGCGTGCCGAGCGTGGCCTGGAGGGTCAGCCAGCCGATGTCGCGGCGGGTGCCGGGGCTGGTCAGTACGGTGGCGAGGTCGGCGTGGTCGTCGGCCGCCTCCCGCGCGGGCGGGGGGACCGGCGTACCGAGGAAGTCGCCGGTGCGGCGGCGCTCGAACGCGGCGAGACGGCGGATGCCCCTGGCGGTACGGGGCAGCAGCGGCAGCGTGACGAGCGGCGCCACGCTCAGGACGAGCGCGATGAGGGCGAACCAGGAGGCGATGCCGGAACCGGCGCCGATCGCGAGGAACTTCAGCTGCCGGAATGACTCCCGCGCCCACGTCTGGAACCGGGGCCGCTGTCGGCCCGGGGCGGGGTCGGTCACGTCGGGGCTGCTCCCTGGCACGCGCATGGTGGAGTTGGCTCTACCTTCGATCATGGCACGCGCGGGATGGTTCGTGTCAATGGCTCCGACCTACCGTCAGGGCGTCGACGCGGTCCAGCGCTCGACTCCACTGCCGGATGCACGGGTGAAGGGTCGGGTCATGGGGATGAAGGGGTGGCTCAAGGAGCCGGGAGGGGCGCGTGCCCCGGAGGCGAGGCCGCACTTCGCCGTACGGCTGGAGGCGGCGACGGCGGTGTACGGCCGGGGCGGCGCCGGTGGTTCCGGCGGCTCCCGCGGCTCGGGCCGCACGGGGCGCACGGGCGGTTCCGGGGGTGCGAAGGGCGTGGGCGGCTCCGGCGGTTCCGCCGAGGTCACCGCGCTGCGCGAGGTGACGGCCGGGATCCGGCGCGGCGCGTTCACCGCCGTCATGGGCCCCTCCGGATCGGGCAAGAGCACGTTCCTGCACCTGGCGGCCGGCCTGGAACGGCCCGCGTCGGGACGGGTGCTGCTCGGCGACACCGACCTGTCCACGCTGAACGAGACCGCCCTGACCGAGCTGCGGCGCGACCGGATCGGCTTCGTCTTCCAGGCGTACAACCTGATCCCCGCGCTCGGCATCACCGACAACATCACCCTGCCGCTGCGCTTCGCGGGACGTACCGCCGACCCCGCCCGGCTGGCCCAGATCGTCTCCGCGGTCGGGCTGGACGGGCTGCTGGACCGGCGGCCGAACGAACTCTCCGGCGGCCAGCAGCAGCGCGTGGCCATCGCCCGCGCCCTGGTGACCGGCCCCGACGTCGTCTTCGCCGACGAGCCGACGGGCGCGCTCGACACCAACACCGGGGCGCAGGTGCTGCGGCTGCTGCGCGGGCTGGTCGACACGCTCGGCCAGACGGTGGTGATGGTCACCCACGACCCGGTCGCCGCCTCGTACGCGCACCACGTCGTCTTCCTCGCCGACGGCCGGATCGTCGGCGAACTCGACGCGCCCACACCGGAGTCGGTGGCGGCCCGGATGACGCGACTGGGGGAGAGGTGAAGAACCCCAGGAGTTCCGCCCTCGCCTTCGCCCGGCAGTCCATCCGCGCCCGGCGCACCGAGTTCACCGCGTCGTTCCTCGCGGTCCTCGGCGGCGCGATCCTCGTGACGGCCTGCGGGGTCCTGCTCCAGTCGGGCCTGTTCGCCGGGATCGCCCCGCAGCGGTACGCGGCGGCCCCGGTCGTCGTCGGCGCCGCCCAGTCGGTCAGGGCGGAGGTGAAGGAAGGCCCGGACCTCGTGGAGACGCTGCCGGAGCGGGCGATGCTGCCGGTGAGACTGGTGGAGACGGTCGCGGCCGTCCAGGGCGTCCGCGAGGCGATCGGGGAACTCAGCTTCCCCGTCACCCTGGTGGCCGCGGACGACCGTACGGTCCCCGCCCCGTCCGGCGGCGCGATGCTCGGCCACGGCTGGGGCTCGGCCGCGCTCACCCCGTACACGCTGCGCGCCGGCGCGCCGCCGCGCGGCCCCGGCGAGGTGGTGCTGGACGCGGACACCGCGGAGCGCGCGGGCGCCGGTGTCGGCTCGACGGTAAGGATCGCGACGGCGGACGGCACCGTACCGTACCGGGTCGCCGGGGTGGCGGCGCCGCCGAAGGGCGACGGACCGCCGCACCGGTCGGCCCTGTTCTTCACCGACGACCGCGCGCGCGTCCTGTCCGGGCACCCCCGGGAGGTCGTGGCGGTCGGGATCCTCGCGGAGCCGGGCGTACGGACGGACGCGCCGGCCGGCCTGGCCGGGCTGCTCACGTCCGAGGACGGCACGCTCGCCCAGCGCGTGGCGGACGCCCTGAAGGAACAGGGGTACGGCGACGGCCGGGCGGTGGTGCGCTCGGGCGTGGAGCGCGGCGAGGTCGAGTTCCTGGGGGCGGCGCGGTCGCGCTCCGTACTGACCCTGGTCTCCGGCTCGTTCGGCGGCTTCGTCCTGATGATCGTCCTGCTCGTCGTGGCAGGCACGCTCTCGCTGGTGGTGCACCAGCGGCGGCGCGAGGTCGCCCTGCTGCGCGCGGTGGCGGCCACGCCCCGGCAGATCCACCGGATGCTCGCGGCCGAGGTGCTGCTGGTGACGGGCGCGGCGGCGCTGCTCGGCGTGGCGCCGGGATATCTCGCGGCACAGGCGCTGCGCGACGGGTTCGCCAGGATCGGCGTGATCGAGGAGGGCTTCGCGCTGTCGGTCGGCCCGGTGCCCGCGGTGGCCGCCGTACTGCTCTGCCTGGGTACGGCGCGGCTCGCGGTGTGGGCCGCGGCCCGTAAGCAGGTGCGGATCCGTCCGGTGGCGGCGCTGCGGGAGTCCGTGGTGGAGCGCCCCGACATCGGGCGCGGCCGGATCGTCGGCGGGTACGCCGTGCTGGGTCTCGCGGTCGTGTCGCTGGGCGCGGTGGTGGCCGTACCGCAGAGTCTGGCCGCGGTGCCCGCCGTGCTCTGCTCGATGCTCGCCCTGATCGCCCTCTCGATGCTCGGCCCGCGCCTGACGGCCGCGCTCGCCCGGATCGCCGGGGCGGGGCTGCTGCGGCACTTCCGGGTGGCGGGCTACCTCGCGGCGGCCAACAGCGCGGCGGGTTCGCGGCGGCTGGCGGCGGCGGTGACCCCGCTGGCGCTGACGATCGGCTTCGCGAGCAGCCAGTTCTACAGCCAGACCACGCTGTCGGAGGCGACGGGGTACCAGGCGCGGGCGGCGACGGTCGCGCCGTACGTGGTGACGGGCGCGGGCGGGGTCTCCCCGGACGTCGCGGCGGCGGCCCGCCGCGTACCGGGCGTGACGGCGGTGACCCCGCTGGTCGCCACCGAGGTGGTGGCGGTCGGACCCACCCTGTTCGACGAGCCGTTGTCCCGCTCGACGGCGTACGGGGTCGACGCGGCGGGCCTCCGCGGCACGCTGGACCTGCCGGTCGCCTCGGGCACCCTGGACGACCTGCGCGGTGACACCGTCGCGCTGAGCGGCACGGAGGCGCGCTGGCTGGGCAAGGGTGTCGGGGACCGGGTGGACCTCGTCCTCGGCGACGGCACGCGCGTGAAGCCCCGGGTGGTCGCCGTGTTCCGCCCCAACCTGGGCTTCGGCGACGTCCTGCTCCCGGCGGCCACCGTCCTCCCGCACACGACGGACCGCCTCGCGGACACGGTCCTCGTCGCCACGGCCGCCTCCACCGGGAACGACCGGGCGGCGGTGGCCGCGGCCCTGGGCGCCCTGTCGAAGGACCACCCGGGCCTGGTCGTCGGCGACCGTACGGCACTCCAGGCGGCCCAGGACGCGCAGACCCGCTCCCAGGACTGGCTGAACCGCCTGCTGCTCGCGGTGATCCTCGGGTACGTGGCCCTCTCGTCGGCGACGACGCTGGTCACCACCACGACGGCCCGGACCCGCGAACTCGCCCTGCTCCGCCTCTCGGGCGGCACCCGCGCCCAGATCGCCCGCATGCTGACGGCGGAGACCACGTTCCTGGCGGCGACGGCGGTATTCCTGGGCACGGTCACGGCGGCCGTCCCCCTGGCCGTCCTCTCCCTGCGCCTCACCGCGAACCCGATCCCGGCCGGCCCGGCCTGGGTCTTCGCGGCGATCGTGACGGTCACGGTCCTGACGGCGGTCCTGGCCATCCGTATCCCGGCGGGCCGCGTCCTGCGGGCCCACCCCCTGGAGGCGATGCGCACGCGGACGTGACGCCCCCGGGGCCGTGGGACGCCGCTCACCCGCCGGGACCGCGGGTGAGCGGCGCACGCACGGCCCGAGCGGCGCACGGCCCGAGCGGCGCATGGCCCGAGTGGCGCACGGCCCGCGCGCCGAACACGTAGCCCGCGCGCCGAACACAGGGTCCGAGGGGTGAACAGAAGAGTGCGGTCCGCCCGCCACTGCCTCGAACACCTGACGACGGTCGGCAGCGTCGAGGTGTCCCCGCGCTACGGCGCGGCCGGCATGAACGCCGCTACCACCGGCGGTCGGCGTAGCTCCACGGCCCGGTCTCCGCCCGTCCAGGCTCCGCTTCTGCGCCCGTCCAGGCGATTTGGGACAATTCAGTCGTACGGAGTCCGAAGCGCCGCCCCACCGGCTCAGGGAGGACGCCATGAGCGCCACGGTCACGCGCCGCGAAACCGCCCGCGCACTGCTCGACACCCATGGACAGACCTACGCGGCCCAGGCCGGAATCCGGCTCAGGGACACTCCTCAGCCGCTCTACCAACTGCTCGTCCTCGCCTGCCTGCTCAGCGCCCGTATCCGCGCCTCGGTCGCCGTCGACGCGGCCCACGAACTCTTCGAGGCGGACCTGCGCACCCCGCGCCGGATGCAGGACGCCACCTGGCAGCGGCGGGTGGACGCGCTGGGCGCGGGCCACTACCGGCGCTACGACGAGAGCACGTCCACCACCCTCGGCAAGGGCGCGGCGTTCGTCCGCGAGCGGTACGGCGGCGACCTGCGGCGGCTGCGCGAGGAGGCCGCCGGCGACCCCGGACGCATGCGGGACCTCCTCCAGGAGCTGCCCGGGATCGGCCCCGCGGGCGCGGACATCTTCCTGCGCGAGGTCCAGGGGGTCTGGCCCGAGCTGGAGCCCTACCTCGACGGCAAGGCGGCCCAGGGGGCGCGGCGCCTCGGGCTGCCCACGAGCGCCGGCGAACTGGCGAAGCTGGTGACCGCGCCCGAGCTGGCGGTCTTCGCGGCGGCCCTGGTACGGGCGGCGCTCGACAGGTCGGTGGTGGACGACGTACGGAAACGGACAGGCGCCGCCGCGCCAGCTTAGGCTCTCACCCCTCCCGTACGACGGCTCTCACCCTTCCCGTACGACATCCGCGGCGGCCTTGTCCTGCCGGAGCCCCAGGAAGCGGGGGTGGCGCAGCAGTCCGTCGCGGGTCCATTCGGTGAAGCCGATCTCCGCCACGAGGACGGGCTCGACCCAGTGGACGCCCGGCTCCCGTACGGGTGCGCCGAAGGGGGAGGCGGCGACCTCCAGCGCGTCGAGCCCGGCGCGGAGCCGGACCAGGGTCGTGCGGTCGAAGCCGGTGCCGACCTTGCCCGCGTAGGCGAGGCGCCCGTGGTCGTAGTGGCCGACGAGCAGCGCGCCGAACCCGGTGCGCGCGCCGGCCGGTTCCGTGAAGCCGCCGATCACCAGTTCCTGGCCGCTCGCGCACTTGAGCTTGAGCCAGTCCGGGGAGCGGCGGCGCAGGTAGCGGCTGTCGGCGCGTTTGGCGATGAGTCCTTCCCAGCCGTGCGCGCAGGCCTCGTCGAGCCGTTGCCGCCCGCCCTCGTTGCGGTGCGGGGTGAAGCGCACGGGCGGCCGGAAGTCGAGCGCGCGCCGCAGCAGGGACTTACGGGTGCGCAGCGGAAGCCGGGTCAGGTCGATCCCGTCCAGCCGGAGCAGGTCGAAGACGTAGTAGGTGACGGCCACCTCACTGGCCCGTACCCGGCGCGGGTCGGTGAGCTGCATGCGCTGCTGGAGGCGGGCGAAGTCGGTCCGGCCGTGGGCGAAGGCGACGATCTCGCCGTCCACGGTGAACCCGTCGCCCGGTTGCGTGGCGAGCGCCTCGGCGATCTCCGGGAAACTCCCGCGCACGGCACGGCCGGTGCGGGAGAGCAGGCGTACCCGGTCCGCGTCCCGGGTGGCCAGCGCCCGCATCCCGTCGAGCTTGCGCTCGAAGAGCCAGTCGGAGCCGAAGTCGCGCCGGTCGCTGAGGACGGCGAGCATCGGATCGGCCGCCGACTCGACCGCGCCCGGCGCGACGGCCAGCAGCCGCTGCTGGGCCTCGGGCAGGGCCCGGAGCAGTTCGTTCATCCGGCGCCCTCCCGATCCTCCTCGGCGACCTGCCGCAGGGTCCGGCCGCTGCGTACCGACCGGGCCCGCCGCGGGTCGGGGGCGGGCCTGCCGTCGGCACGGTCGTCCTTCTTCTTGACCAGCAGCCAGGACGCGCGCCCGCCGGACTCCTCGCCCTCGCGGAAACGGGTGAGCGCGTAGGCGCCGTGCAGTTTGGACCCGTCGAGGCGGAAGGTCGCGTGGCCGTGCTCCAGCGCCTCGGCGAACGTGCGGCCCTTGTCGTCGGTGCTGCCCGCCAGGGGTACGTACGTACCCTCGTCCCAGACGATCACGGTCCCCGCCCCGTACTCGCCACCGGCGATGACGCCCTCGAAGGCGCGGTACTCCAGCGGATGGTCCTCGGTGGGCACCGCGAGCCTCTTGTCGTGCGCGTCGGCGGAGGGGCCCTTCGGGACGGACCAGGACTTGAGGACCCCGTCGACCTCCAGCCGGAAGTCGAAGTGCGTCGAGGTGGCGTCATGGATCTGCACCACGAAGACCGGCTCCCGCCCGTCCTCCACGCCCTCGCCGCGCGGTTCACGCGTACGGTCGAAGTGACGCCTGCCCCGGTACGTGGTCAGTTTCCCGCTGAGGTCGTCGCTCACGTCTCCCGCCTCCCACGGAACGGCCGCCGGCCCCCTCTCCCACTGTCGTGCCCCGGCGCACGCCCCGCATGTGCGTGGCGTACCGGGTGGGCGGGCACGGGAAACCGCCAGCGACTCACCGGCACCCGGGGCGGAGGCGGTTTCGACGAGCGTGTGCCCCGTGGCCGCGATTGGCCCTCGTGCGGTCGCCCGGCATAGGGCGCCGCATCAGGATCGTCCTGACAGCACGGCGGGCAGCACGGGACGGACTCGATGGATGACGACGTGGCGGGCCGGGACCGGAGCGGCGCTGCCCCGGGCGACTTCGACCGGAGGCGGTTCCTCGGGGTGGCGGCGGCAGGGGCCGTCTCTCTCACCGCAGGCGGGGTGACCGGCTGTGACTCCACGACGGACGTGAGTCCCGGCGCCGCGCCCGGCCGCACCGAGACCGAGCGGTCGGCCGCCGAGGAGAGGCGCCGCCCCGGGAGCCCGGACTGGCGTATCCGGTCCGTGGGTCCTCCCGACGCGATCGAGGGTTACGCCGACAAGGTGAGCGTTCTGCCGGGAGAGGCGTTCGGGCTGCACGTCTCGACCACCGCGCCCGGCTTCCGTGTCTCGGCGTACCGGGTCGGCTGGTACGGCGGTGCTGAGGCCCGGCTCGTCTGGAGATCCGGCCGGGTGGCGGGCCGGCGCCAGCACCCGCCGCGCCTGGAAAGCGGCACCCGGACCGTACAGGCCGACTGGGAACGTACGGCGGTGGTCCGCACCGACGGCTGGCCGGAGGGCGCGTATCTGCTGCGGCTGGACGCGGAGAGCGGCCACCAGCGGTACGTGCCGGTGATCGTCCGCTCCGCGAGCGCCTCGGGCGCGACCCTCCTGATGCACGCCGTCGCGACCTGGCAGGCGTACAACCGGTGGGGCGGCTACAGCCTCTACGAGGGCAAGGACGGAACGTACGGGAACCGCTCGCTCGCCGTCTCCTTCGACCGGCCGTACGACAAGAACGGCGCCGAGAAGTTCCTGGTCTACGAGCGGGCCGCGGTGGTTCTCGCGGAGCGACTGCGCATTCCCCTGGCGTACACCACGGGTGTGGACATCCACCTCGCCCCGTCGGTGCTGCGGGACGCCACCACCGCCGTCGCGCTCGGCCACGACGAGTACTGGACCCCGGAGCAGCGGCGGTACGTCACCCGGGCGCGCGACGCGGGGACCAACCTGGCGTTTCTGGGCGCCAACAGCTGCTTCCGCCGGGTCAGGCTGGAGCCGACGGGCCCCGGTGCCGTCCGCACGGTGGTCTGCTACAAAACCGACTACCGGCACGATCCGTACCTCGCGGACCACCCCTCCATGCCGACCGACGACTTCAGATCGCCGCCCGCCGCCCAGCCGGAATCCGCCATGACCGGTGTTCTGTACGAGGGCTATCCGACGGACGCCCCGTACCTCGTCCATGGCGCGGACCACTGGATCTTCGCGGGGACAGGGGTGAGGAAGGGGGACTCCTTCGACCACCTCGTGGGGACGGAGTACGACCGTGTCATGCCGGGGGCGCCCACGCCGAGGCCGATCGAGATCGTCGCCCACTCCCCGCTGGTCTGCAAGGGCCGGAGCAGCTATTCCGACTCCGCGTACTACACCGTGCCGAGCGGCGCGGGCGTCTTCGCCTCGGGGACGATGCGATGGGTCGAGGCCCTCATGGCCGGAACGAGGGAGAACGGCCGCGACCACGGCATGGACGCGCGCACCGGAGCCTTCGTCACCCGTACGACCGAGAACGTACTCCGCGCCTTCGCGGCCGGCCCTGCCACGAAAAGCACGCCGACGGCGCACGACAACGTGCGGAGCGTCTACGGACACACCTCGGACGGAACCGGTCCGTAGCCACCTCCGCACACGGACACAGCGCGGCGCGCGGTTCCACCGTCCCGGCAGCCTCATCCCAACGGCGCAGCCGAACGCGCTTCGGATCGCCGAACGGACCGGGTGCGACGAATAATGACTGAGAGGAGTGCGTACCCGCCGGGCGACCCGGGCGAAGGTCATGGAAATCGGTATGCAGATTTCGCGCTTGAAGTCACACCCTGCCGAGAAAATGATTCGGGATCTGAAATGAAAGCGTGCCAGATTTCAGTGGTCGTGCCGTGTTTCAACGAGTCCGACGTGCTTGAAGCTTTTCATGCGGCATTGATCGCCGTACTTGTGCCGACTCGGCAATCCTTTGAAATTTGTTATGTCGATGACGGCAGCAGTGACGGCACGCCGATGCGGTTGACCGCGCTCGCCGAGGCTGACCGGCGGGTGCGCTACACCTCCTTCAGCCGGAACTTCGGCAAGGAGGCGGCCATGCTCGCCGGACTGCGCATGACCCGGGGGGATGTGGTGGTCCTCATGGACGCCGACCTCCAGCACCCGCCGGAACTCCTCCCCAGAATGCTGGAGTTGCGACGACGCGGATACGACCAGGTGGTCGCACGGCGCGACCGCAGGGGCGAAGGTGTCCTGCGCGCCGCTGTCAGCGCGGCCTACTACCGGGCGATGGGGCACTGCATGGATGTCGCTGTCGTCGACGGGGCGGGCGACTTCAGACTGCTGTCACGCCGGGCGGTGGACAGCGTACTGGCACTGCCCGAGAGCAACCGATTCTCCAAGGGAATATTCTCCTGGATCGGCTTCGCGACCGTGAGCTTCACCTACGAGAACATCCCGCGCGCGGCGGGGAAGTCGAAGTGGGGCGGCAGGAATCTGCTCAACTACGGAATCGACGGAGTGATCTCCTTCAACAGCCGCCCACTGCGCCTGGCCATCTATGCCGGCCTTTCGCTCTTTCTGGCCGCGGTGGCCTACGCGCTGTGGGTTGTTCTGCGTGCGGCACTGCATGGCGCCGACGTCCCCGGATACACCTCCTTGCTCACCGCCATGGTGGCGCTCAGCGGAATCCAGCTGATCACTCTCGGTGTCATCGGCGAATACGTGGGGCGCACCTACCACGAAGCGAAAAACCGCCCTCACTACGTAGTGCGCGCAACGAGCGAAACCCACGCCGGCCTCCCCGCGGGCCTTCCCGCGAGCGTGCCCAGTTCCAGCGCGATCGGCCGGGACAGGCCCCGGAGCGTCCGCCAGTTCGCCGTTTTCGCGGTGATCGGACTCGTCAACACGGCCGTCTACCTCGCCGTCTACGCTTCCCTGAACAGGTGGATTCCGTACCTGACAGCCCATGTCCTGGGCTACACGGTCAGTGTGGTCGGATCGTTCCTCCTCAACTCGTACATCACGTGCCGGACGAAGCCGACCTGGCGGGCCTTTGTCCGGTACCCGCTGTCGAGCCTGTCCGGCCTGGTGGCAGCCGGAGGCCTTCTCTACCTCGCGGTCAGCGTCCTCGGCGTGAACAAGAATGTCGCCGCGCTGGGGGCCGGAGTCCTCGTCACGCCGCTCTCCTTCCTGCTTGCCCGGTGGGCCATCACCTCAGGCGCCGTCGCGTCGTCGCCGTACGCGCCGACGAGCGCGAACCCTCCCGGGCTCCCGGCGGATGAACCCGACACCGTCCGACAGCGGGACTGACCTCGGCGGAAAGGCCTGGCGGAGGCGAAAGGCGGAGGCGCGTATGACTGTCAACTCGTCGGGGGCGGGCTCTCCGGAGCCGGCGGGCGAAGGAACACGGCCCGGCCGCGGTGACGATGAGAAGCGAGCCGGACCACCGTGGCCGGCCTTCTGGACGGTGACGCTCTCCCTGGTGCCTCTCGGCCTTCTCGGGGCGGCCGCGTGGATCGGGCGGCATGTCCGGCCCAGCGGGGACGACTGGTGCTTCCTGCCTGTCACGCGTGACGACGGCATGACCGGGCTGATCGGGAAGTTCTATTTCCAGGACAACGGACGGATCGCGAATGCCCTGCTGGTCGGGGTGTACGCGAGGTTCGGGGTCGCGGGGCACCAATGGTTCGGTGTGTTCAGCGCCCTTCTCATTCTGGGGGCCCTCTGGGCGGTGACCGCCCTGGCGCTGGGCAAGGCGGGTCTGAGAGCGCCGCGCGGAGTCCCGTTGTTCGTGGCGTCCATGGTGACGGTCGTCTTCCTCTTCGCGACGCCCAACATCTATAAGACGTTCTACTGGCCCGCCTCATCCGTGTCGCACACCGTGGCTCCGGTGCTGGCATGCGTCGCGGTCGTACCACTGCTGCTGGCGCGGACACGCGCGGGGAGGACGACCGCGCTGGTCACCGTGGGCGTGGCCGGATGCTTCATGGGCACGCTGTCCGAAGAGACGTCGCTGGTCAGCCTCGTCGTTCTCCTCTGTGTCCTTGTGCTCAGCCGCTGGATGTTCGCCGAACGCCGGCGCGCCTACGCGCGGTTCTGGTGCCTGGCGGGCATCGCCGGCATCGGGATCGGAACACTCGTGCTGTTCACCTCTCCGGGCTCACACATCCGGCGTGAGCGGTACGGCGCTCGGACCGCGTTCATGTTCGAACCCGAGACGCTGATCGGCTCACTACGGGCCTTCGCACACATCCTGATCACCCTCCTCACGACATGGCAGTACCTCGGAGCGGTGGCGACGGGGATCCTGCTGGGCCTCCTGGTCCGGAACAGCGGGACGCGGCCGACGACGGTGGTACTGACCCACCGGGCGCTCCTCGCCGCTACAGGCGCTTTCGCCTTCTTCGTCTCCGGCTACCTCTGCACCGTCGTCGCGTATCCCGTCTTCGGCTCACGGGTGGCGACGGTCTCGCGGATGTGGAACGACTACCGCTTCCTGTACATCGTTCTGCTCGTCGGCGCCGGCGCCCTCCTGGGACGCGTACTGCGCCGGCGTGCCCGGCCTGTCGGCGCGGCGAAGGTGACCAGCGCGGCCGTATGCGCCGCCTGTTGCCTCGGGCTCGCTCTACCCCTCGCCCACCTCGGGGAGAGCATGAGCGCACGGGCGCGGGACTGGGACCGCCAGGACCAGTGGCTGCGCACCCGGTCGGCGAGCGGGGCACGGGTGCTTCCCTACAAGTCCCTGTCGGTCAGCGGCATGGGAGAACCATTTGCCCACCACGGGAAAAAGAACTGGCCGGCCCGCTGCGTCGCCGACTACTACCACCTGAGGAAAATCACCCCGTCGAGCCGTCTGCCCTGACAGACCCAAGTCATCTGTTGATGCGTTCGACCGGAGCCTTCGGGGCTGTCTGCCGGTTCGCCATGGGCCTTGACCCGGAACAGGCCGGTTCGGTGAACGCGGACAGCAGCACGTGCCGGATCAGGTTCGGGTAGGCGATGCCGCAGCCCGGGGCATCGTCGCGGGGTTGCCGTGTTCGGACACGGACACCCGCGCCGTCGATCAGCCCGCCGTCGGCGCGGGCTCCGGAGCCGTGACCGGAGCCAGGTGGAACCGTGACCGGGAGATCAGTCCGTCCTGGGCCCACATGATGGCGGGCCCGGCCAGCACAGCGGTCGCGCCGTCCGGTCCGGTACCCACATACTCGAACTCCGCCCAGAATTCCGGGCCCGCGGTGGCACGGTGCAGCACCCGGCCCCGTATGTCGGGGAGGCGGCTGAAGATCGCGGTCCAGTTGGCGAGCACCTGCTCGTTACCGATGAACCCCTCCGAAGGACGGTGCGGCGGACGCGTCCGCACGCAAAACACCCTCCTGACCACGTTTCCGCAGTTCAGAAGGGTGTGAGAGCGGTAGCGGAGGGATTTGAACCCTCGGTGAGTTTCCCCACACTCGCTTTCGAGGCGAGCTCCTTCGGCCGCTCGGACACGCTACCGAGAGAGAGCTTAGCCCACAGTGGGCCGTGCTTTGAAATCGATAGGCGGTCGGGGGTCAGCGGGTACGGAAGAAGGTGGTCAGGAGCGTGGCGCACTCCTCGGCGAGTACGCCGTGGATCACTTCCGGGCGGTGGTTCAGGCGGCGGTCGCGTACGACGTCCCAGAGGGAGCCGGCCGCGCCCGCCTTCTCGTCGAGCGCGCCGAACACCACCCGGTCCAGCCGCGACTGGACGATGGCGCCCGCGCACATCGTGCAGGGTTCCAGCGTCACCACCAGCGTGCAGCCCGTCAGACGCCACGCGCCGAGCTGTCCGGCGGCCCTGCGGATCGCCAGGATCTCCGCGTGGGCCGTCGGGTCGCCCGTCGCCTCACGTTCGTTGTGGGCCGTGGCCAGCGTCGTGCCGTCCGGGGACAGCACGACGGCGCCGACCGGTACGTCACCGGACCTGCCCGCCCGTACGGCCTCGTCCAGCGCGAGGCGCATGGGCGCCGGCCACGGTGCGCGTACCGGGTCGGGCTGATCGTGCTGGTGCGGATCGTGCGGGGACAGCATCTAGCGCACGGTCTCCAGTACCTCGGCGGCGCCCAGGGCCTCCGCGATCTCGGCCATCGCGTCGGTGTCCAGCGCCAGCAGATCGGCCTCGGAGAGGCCCAGGTCGGTCAGGATCTCGCGGTCGCCGACGGCGCCCGTGGGCACGGTGTCCGCGGCCTTGGCGGAGGGGTCGGTGTCGGTATCGGTATCGGTTCCTTCGTACTCGTCCGGTTCGCCGTCCTCCGTACCGTCGAGGTCCAGCGTGTCGAGGTCGTCGGCCGGGTCGTCGTCGTCCCTGCCGAGCAGTTCGTCCATGAGGATCTCCCCGTACGAGGAGCGTGCGGCCGCGGCCGCGTCGGAGACGTAGATACGAGGATCTTCCTCGCCCTCCACGCGGAGGATGCCGAACCAGGCGTCCTCCTGCTCGATGAAGACGAGCACCGTGTCCTCGTCCACCGAGGCTTCGCGGGCCAGGTCGGTGAGGTCCGACAAGGTCTCCACGTCGTCGAGCTCTGTATCGCTCGCTTCCCACCCGTCTTCGGTGCGCGCGAGCAGTGCGGCGAAGTACACCGTGACTCTCCCACTGGTCAGAGGTGTGACGGTCCGGCGGTGCGCTGCTCGGCGCCGCCTACTCGGAATCGTGGCAGAAACCGGCGCTTCGCGAGAGGTCTTCCGCCGTTGCGTCGTGGCGCCATTTTATTGGGCCCCTGTTCGGACCCGTTCGCGGGATGGCTTCCTCCGGGCTCAGGGGCTGCCCGGGGGCCGTCGGGATCCGGTGTCGTGGCCGGGCGTGGCTCCCGGAGGGCCGGGCGTGGCTCCGCGCGGCCGCCGGGGTGCCGGTGCGGCCGACCGGGGTGCCGCGGGCTACCGGGGTGCCGGTGCGGCTACCAGCGGAACGTGCGCATCCGCATCTGCTGGCGCATCCGTGCCGCGCGCGCCTGCCGGGGTTTCACCCGCTCGCGCAGAGCCTTGGCCTCGTTCAGCTCCCGCAGGAACTGCGCACGGCGCCGGCGGCGGGCCGCCTCGGTCTCGCTCTCGCCGTCGCCCGTGCCCTCGGGCTCCCGATCCGGGGGTGACTCGGAACTCATCGATGCCTCACCGCCTCAAGGCCGTGTCCTGGGCCCTTCTACCTTCCCGCGCTCCCGGGGGTTGATGCCAGCCGGTTCCTGCCGGTTCCCGCCCGTTCCCGGCATTCCGTACGTTCCTGGCAGCGCGTAACGCCTTGGCCCCCGGTTACTGTGGACGCCATGCGGATTCACGTCGTCGACCACCCTCTGGTCGCGCACAAACTCACCACCCTGCGCGACCGGCGCACCGACTCACCGACCTTCCGGCGGCTCGCCGACGAGCTGGTCACCCTGCTCGCGTACGAGGCCACCAGGGACGTACGGACCGAACAGGTCGACATCGAGACCCCGGTGACGCGGACGACGGGGGTGAAGCTCTCGTACCCGCGTCCGCTGGTCGTGCCGATCCTCCGGGCCGGTCTCGGCATGCTGGACGGCATGGTGCGGCTGCTCCCGACCGCGGAGGTGGGCTTCCTCGGGATGATCCGCGACGAGCAGACGCTCCAGGCGTCCACGTACGCGACCCGGATGCCCGAGGACCTCTCCGGCCGTCAGGTGTACGTGCTGGACCCGATGCTCGCGACCGGCGGCACGCTCGTCGCGGCGATCCGGGAGCTGATCAAGCGCGGCGCCGACGATGTGACCGCGGTGGTGCTGCTCGCGGCGCCCGAGGGCGTCGAAGTGATGGAGCGCGAGCTGGCGGGCACGCCGGTGACGGTGGTGACGGCGGCGGTCGACGAGCGGCTCAACGAGAACGGCTACATCGTTCCCGGTCTGGGCGACGCGGGCGACCGGATGTACGGCACCGTCGACTAGGACCGTTCCACAGGATGGTGTCCGGGTCGTGCCCTCCCCCGGGGGAGGGCACGATCACGGGGTCAGCAGGACGGGGCCGCCGGGGCGCTCAGCGTGGCCAGCGCCAGGTCCGCGTCCTTCTGGACGTCCAGGGCCTTGAAGGCCGAGCCGATGATCAGGTCGACGTCCTTCGTCGTACGGGTGTCGGCCTTCGGCGTGGCGCCCCTGAGCTGGGTCCCGAGGACGGTGAGCGCACTGTCCGAGGCGCTCGTCGCGCCGAGGAGTATCCCGGCGCCCGGGACCTTCTTGTCGTACGTCTCCGGGGCGTTGCCCACCTTGCCGATGGCGAAGCCGCGTTTCCTCAGCTCGTCGGCGGTGGTCTTGGCGAGTCCGTCCTGCGGGGTCGCGTTGTAGACGTTGACCGTGATCTCGCCCGGCTTGGGGAGCGCGTGCGCGGGCGCGGTGGGGGAGGGGGACGGCTCGCAGTCGGGTCTGTTCCGCTCGCCGGCGGTCGTGTTCTTCGTGCTGTCACCGGAGAAGACGTCGATGAGCTGGAGTGTTCCCCAGCCGGCCAGGCCGAGGGCGACGACGGCGGCGACGGCCGCGAGCACGATCCTGCGGCGGTGACGGGGGCGGCGCATACGTGGGTACTTGGACCCCGTGATGCGGTACTTTCCGCCCATGCCGGGGGGAGTGAGCATGCTCATGGGCGCAGCGTAGTGCGCGCCGTGAGCGTTTCCTACTAAATGATCAACCGTTTGGGCGATCAAGGGGCGGGAAAGGGCCCGAAAGGCTCAGCGCGGGCCGCGCCAGGGGGTACGGCACTCGGCCCCCTGTCAGCCCATGTCCAGCTCCAGCACGCGCGCGTGCAGCACCTGACGCTGCTGGAGCGCGGCGCGTACGGCGCGGTGCAGACCGTCCTCCAGGTAGAGGTCGCCCTGCCACTTCACGACATGCGCGAACAGGTCCCCGTAGAAGGTGGAGTCCTCGGCGAGCAGCGTCTCCAGGTCGAGCTGACCCTTCGTCGTCACGAGCTGATCGAGGCGGACCGGGCGCGGCGCGACGTCCGCCCACTGCCGGGTGCTTTCCCGGCCGTGGTCGGGATACGGCTTTCCGTTACCGATGCGCTTGAAGATCACACGGAAAGCCTACCGGGCAAGCGGCTCCGGGCGCAGCCATGGCGCAGGAGCGCAAAGGTCGCATTCAACGCCAAAGGGGGAGCGAAGCCAGAGCGGAATCGGTCCCTCCGGCCCGCTTCCCGGGCGCGCCGGGTCCGCCTCGCCGTGGAGGCCCACCGTGGAGACCTGTCGTGGAGATCCGGACAGTGGCGTCCGCCGTCGAGTCCTAGACCGGCGGTGTGCCCGGCGGGGACTGGCGGTGCGGGTGGGGCGGAAGGTGCGGGCCCGGGTGCGGGGAGAGGGGCGGGCGGCCCGGGCGGCCGTGTCTGCCGTCACGCGCCGGCACTTTCACTCTCACCCGGCGTGGCATGAGCCCGTAGATTCCCAGCGGCGGAAACAGGTCGACCCGTCTCGGATAGTTCCCCTGCGCGCATTCGAGGCAGAGAAGATCTCGTGTGCCGTCCGGTGTGGTGCGTACCGCCTCGACGCTGTTTCTCCAGCAGGCCTCGCAGTACCAGCAATCCATTTTCGACAGCAACACGGTCGCCCTGGGCAAGAGGGTCCCCTTTCCTCGACGGAGTTCGTACCGTTTCCGAAGAAACGGTATTTCGTAAAGCGGCCCGAACGTGAAGGGGCCCGAACGGTCCGAACGGTCAGAGAGGGGCGGTGCGGGCCGTGGGGGCGGCCGGGACGCCGGGGGAGGTGCCGGAGGCGTGAAGGGGCGGGAGAGGCACGAGCGGCTTCGCCGCGGCAGGGCCCAATTCCGGCGTGGGGATAGGGATTGAGTTCGAATCACTGCGCATTGTCGTCCTCGGGGCGATACAACTACATTGCGTGTGACCAGCGTTGCTCTGCGCCAGGCGTGCGCGCAACGGCGTGTGCGTGCCAGACGGGATCTGTCACCTGAGGAAGGAAGGCCCAATGGGGCGGCGCAATGCGGAAGGCGGGGAGAAGACGGCCGGTACGGCGGCCGTATTCGGTGAAGTGCTGAAGCATTCACGGGACTCCATTGGCCTCACCCAGGCAGGGCTCGCGGAGCGAGTCCCATGTGACAGATCGTTCGTAGCACGGGTGGAGGCGGGGACGCGCGTTCCCGACGACAAGTTCACCGACACGTGTGACGTGGTGCTGCGGACCGGCGGGATCCTGCGCAAGCTCTGGGAAAGGATCGACTGGTATCCGGAGGTGGAGCACCCGGACTGGTTCAAGCGCCGCGCCGCGATGGATGCCCAGGCGGTCGCCCTGCGGGAGTACCAGAACCAGGTGATGCCCGGACTGTTGCAGACCGAGGACTACGCGCGCGACCTTTTCGGCCAGGTCGCCACCGGCGAAGAATTGGAGGAGATGGTCCGCGCGCGCCTCAGCCGGCAGCACCGGTTCCTTTCGACCGGAGGGCCGCTTCTCATCGCCGTCCTGGACGAAAGCTGTATCCGGAACGCGGTCTTCAGCGACACCGTCATGCGCAATCAGTGCGCACATCTGCTGCGGGTGGGAAAGCTGCCCAACATTCGTGTGCAAGTCGTCCCGGCCAGCTCCCGGGGTGTCGTACGTCCCAGTACGTCGATGTCGCTCATCACCCTGCCCGACGGCCAGTTCTGGGTGTACTCGGAATCGCTCGACCGCGGCCACTTCAGTGACGATCCGGCGGTTACCGCCCGTCATGCGCAGTCCTATGATGTGCTCAGGGCGGATGCGTTGTCCGCTTCCGACTCTGCCGCGCTGATCCGTGACGCGATGGAAGGGTATGGCCACCATGAGGAACCGCGATGTGACGGCGGCGGCGTGGGTCAAGAGCAGTTACAGCAGCAACAACGGCGGAAACTGCGTGGAAATAGGCCTCGGTATCCCCGGATCCGTCCCTCTTCGTGACAGCAAGAGCGTCGAAGGTCCCGTACTCGTTTTCCGCGCCGGTGTATTCGACACCTTTCTTTCGGGCGTCAAGAGACCCCTCCCTTGAGAGGCATCCGTGAGGTCTCCGCCCCGACCTGGCTCCCTGGCGTTTCGGCGGCACCTTTCCGGGCCGTTCCGCCGTATTCTCTGGCCTCACCCCCAGGAATACCGGAGTTCCGGAGTACCGGAGTTCCGGAGTGCGGAACAAAGGAACGCAGGAAAGGCAGGGTGCACGACGTGCTCAGCACCGACTTCGTGACCGGCTCCCCCAACTGGCTCGACGTCGCGGGACCCGACATCGACGCCTCGGCCGCCTTCTACACCGCCGTCTTCGGCTGGACCTTCCGGTCCGCCGGGCCGGACGCGGGAGGCTACGGCTTCTTCCAGCAGGACGGCAGGACGGTCGCTGCCCTCGGGCCTCTCACCGACAGCGCCGCCGACCCCGCCTGGTCCGTGTATTTCAAGAGCCAGGACGCCGACTCCACCGCCCGCTCCGTCATCGTCCACGGCGGCACCGTACGCGTCCCCCCGGCGGACGTGATGGACGCGGGACGCATGGCGTGCTTCACCGACCCCCAGGGCGCGGACTTCGCCGTCTGGCAGCCCGTCTCCGTGCGCGGGCTCGAAATCACCTCCGAGCGCGGCGCCCTCTGCTGGACCGAACTGCACACGGCCGACGCCGCGGGCGCGCTCGCCTTCTATCGGGCCGTCTTCGGCTGGCGCTTCCAGGAGCTTCCGGTGCCCGGCATGACGTACACCGTGCTCGCCACCGGTGAGGGCGACCAGGAGGACGCCACGTTCGGCGGGGTCGTCGCGGCCGAGGGCGAGGAGGGGACGCGCTGGCTGCCGTACTTCGGCGTCGACGACACCGACGCGCTGGTGTCGGCGGTACGGGACCACGGCGGCTCCGTCGTCCTGCCCGCCGCCGATGTGCCCGACGTCGGCCGCATCGCGCACCTCGCCGACCCCTTCGGCGCGCGCTTCGCCGTCATCAGGCCCGCGCCTCGGCAGGAGGGGTAGGGCCGCGCGGACGGAGGTGGGACACGCCGTTTCCCTCCGTACGGCGTGCCCCGCAACCGTGCTACGAGTTCCTACGAGTTCCTACGAGGCCGGTGTGTGGCCCTTGTCGCGGGCCGCGGCCGTCGCCGTCTCGGCCGGCTGCGCCGCCGGCGGCCC